>NZ_JBALMU010000021.1:0-2131 GCF_036962285.1 Bacillus sp. JJ634 | reverse complement strand
GACCGTACGAACCTGATTGGTTCAACTATACCTTTGAAAATCGCAAAGGTAAGTTTCACTGTATTTCACCAATCGGACCTCTACGGGCAGTTGTCCCCACCTATCTTCTTTGGCTCCTCATAAGCTTGAGGTGGGGGTCTTACTCCCCGTTAAGTGTGGGACAAACGTAAATGTCAAGCGCAAGGACCTAACTAGTAAAGGTCCTTGCGCTTTTTTAAAGACTATATTAATTGTTGATGTATACGATTTTTGGCTCATTCATATGAAAACGCGGTTTCGGACACCTTTCAGCTCTGCTGAAAGTTAAATGAGTTGAAAATCCAAAGCGTTATTTAATAGAACCTTTTTAAAAGATAGGTTTTGTTCTCTCTTTTCTTATGATGAGCGAAATTGTTCGGTTTGTTGATTAAGTGCACTGGATAATTCATTTAACACCGTGCCAATTTCATAGCTTTCTTTTAATTGATTTTGCTGCGCGTAAGAACTGTTTAGCATTTCTTCGGAACTTGCGGATGTTTGCTGAGATAAAGCGGCATACCGCTCTGTTGATTCTTCTACTAGAGGCAAAGATTTCTGTAAATGACCTAAATAATCGTTTATAGAATGAAGTGTTTCTTTCACTTGCTGCACCTTTACATTCCAAATATCAATCGATTGTTTACTTTCCATTACAGCTTCTACATTTTCATTAAGATGCAGATTGAGATGTTCAAACTCAAGTTGCGTTCTCGACGTTATCTCTAGCATTTGACTCATATTTGTAGAGATATCTTTCGCCGCTTCAGATGTTTGATTTGCTAGTTTTCTCACCTCTGTCGCCACAACAGAAAATCCCTTTCCATACTCTCCCGCACGCGCAGCTTCAATCGTAGCATTCAAGGCTAATAATTTCGTTTGTTCTGCAATAGATTGAATAAGCGCAACAATCGAGTTAACCGATTGAGAATGCGTGCTCATCATGTGAACGGTTTTCGTAATATGTTGTGATTCTTGTTGAAATACATCCATTCTTCTTAATAAAATATTCATTTGGTCTGTACCTTCTTGAGCTGACTCATCCATATTTCTAGCAATATGAAATAATTGATCCATTTCTTCAAAAATTAAATGAACATCCTTTTTCATTTTATGAAAAGTTTCCATATGTATGTCTGAACTGCTTGCCGTTTCTTCAGCTGCTTTTTTGACCAGCTCAATACCTGCCAAGAGTCCTTGATTAGTGACTAATACATGATTAGAAGATTGCTGCAGCTGCTGCCCTGTATGATGGAGACGCCCTGCCGTCGCTCCAATATTTTGCAGCAATCCCTGCAGTGAACTAATCAAGGTTCCAAAACTTTTAATCAAGGATTTTACTTCTGGAGTTGTTTGTTGAATCCCTTCAAACGAAATATCAAGATTCCCTTCTCTCGCTTTTCTCATCATTTCACGAATTTGCTCTAGTGGCTTCGTTAGCTTGTTAATCATGAAAGCTGCTAATAACGCGGATAGAATTAAACAGATGAAAGCTACCCCGCTAATCGACCAAGCCATTTGCTGAATTTCTCCTAAATATTTCTCTTGTGGCAAAACAATAATGTATTGTCCCTTTAACTCTTGAATATAGCGGAAAGCTAACGTATATTCCTTACCTTCAATCGACGTCGTCACAATTCCATTTTGTTGCTCAACGATTTTCCGTTGAAGCGAATCAGAAAGATGTACTTTTGATTGTTTACTATCTAAAAACGGAGTTAGCTTTTCATCTTTTAAAAGAAAATAATCACTTCGCAGACCATCCTGAGCCATTTGAGAACTTTGACTTCTCACCACAGATTCTACTTTCTGTGAAAACTTCTCCTCATCTCCAACATAGAGATACATTAAATTTTGCACCATTTGATAAAACAATACGGACTCTCGCTCTAGCCTCTGTTCCACAGCATTGATTGTGGAAGCCTTCGATTGTACATAGGCAATATAACTTATCCCTGATGACGTTAAGACTAAAGAACTAATAAGCAAGATAAGCAATCTTGTTTTTAGAGTACAATCAACTAATAAATTCGAGTGAAATATGTAATGAATATACTTTTTTTTCATAAAATCCTCCTTTTGAATCACTTTCATTATCCGATGAAATTATTAATGT
>NZ_JBALMU010000020.1:0-22423 GCF_036962285.1 Bacillus sp. JJ634 | reverse complement strand
TCACGTATGTGTACATATGCATTCAAAAAGGAAAGGTTTAATAAAAGTAGAAACTATGTCTTGTTTTGGATACGTATTCAAAGTCATTAAATATGTTTGTTACATAGAAAAAGATTGAATCTCAAAGAAGGTCACTATTAAATCACGATGAGTTAGAACAACGAAGAATATGGCGTGACCGAACGTTAATGTCATTAGTAAATTTCAAACAAACTCTAGATTCCAAGTAGAATTCGGCGAGAACTAGTGAGAAAGAGAGGATTATATGTCAGTAAAAAATAAAGTAGTTATCGTTACGGGTGCAAGCAGAGGGATTGGAAAGGTTATTGCTCATTCCTTTTCAAAGGAAGGAGCAAATCTTGTTTTAGTAGGCAGGTCGAAAGAGGCTTTAGAAAAGGTAGAAGTAGAATTAAAAGAGGAAAATCCAAATGTTATTAGTGTCATTGCTGATGTGACTAACGAAGAACAGGTAAAACATATGGCAGAAAAAACAATTGAGGTGTTCGGCAAAATTGATGTACTGGTGAACAATGCTGGAACTGCAGGTCCAACTACTTCTGTTAAAGATTTGGCAGTTGAAGATTTTCGAGCCGTTCTAGATGACAATTTAACAAGTACATTCCTATGCATTAAAGCTGTCGTTCCAAACATGATGGAAAACCAATCAGGCCGTATCATTAATCTATCTTCTGTTTCAGGAAAGCGAGCTCTTCCATATCGAGTAGGATATTGTGCAGCTAAAATGGGAGTCATAGGTTTAACAAGAACACTAGCAGCCGAACTAGGTGAACATAACATTACGGTTAACGCGATTTGTCCTGGATTTGTCGAGGGTGATCGAATTGATAGTGTTATTTCAAACCAAGGAAAAGTAAGAGGACTTGATAAAGAGGAAGTGGAACGTGAATTAAAAAGTTCATCTCCATTAAAACGTTTTGTCAAACCAGAAGAAATTGCCAAGACGGCCGTATTTTTATCGACCGACGCGGCAATTGGAATCACTGGAGAAGATGTAAATGTGAGTTCTGGAGTAGTTATGTATTAAACAATTAATGGTGTTGGTATTACCTCACATTTCGGACTCTAAAGAAAAATTTCTAATGTGTTTTTAAGTCTTGATATAACAGGACTTTCAATGAATGATAGACATTGGATAATCCATCTAAATGGAAGAGATTCATAGATACCAAGAGATTAAAATACATTGAAATTGAAATTTCTAAGGGAGTACGAAATGTGAGATTCAGTTATTTATTTTTTCATTTAATTTGAATACGTATGCAAATTATTCACTGTAAATAAAAACTATTGTACATACTGATTTCGTCCAGCAGACATAGCAAATATCATAACTACTATAGAGATAATGACTAGAGTGGTGAGTGGGACAGTCCACATATGAGTCATGTCATACAAATATCCAATAAACATAGGACCTACAGCCGCAAGTATGTAACCTGTTGATTGTACCATTGCAGATAACTCTGCAGCCTGACTTGTATTCCGAGCACGAAGCCCTATATAGCTTAGAGCCAGTGGGAAGCACCCACCTAATGCAATCCCAATTAACATAATACTCACTATTAAAACGGGATATGATGAACCTAGCAGTAATCCTCCATAACCAACAATCGGGAACATACCTAATATGAAGGCAAGCCATACTTGAGAACGGAAACGTGCTGCCAGAACAGGGACGAAGAAACTAGCAGGCAATCCCATTAGTTGAGTAAACGAAAGTAACCAGCCGGCTGTCTCTATACTTATTCCATGACTATGTAATATTTCAGGTAACCAAGCGACTGTTACATAAAATAAAAAGGACTGAAATCCCATAAAAATAGCTATTTGCCAGGCAAGCGGCGAACGCCAAATTCGATTAGAGTTAGAACGGACATTCCTCACTACTTCATGATTTTTACGATTAAACTTGAGCAGAAAAAACCAAATCAGGATAGCGACCAATGCTGGTATCCCCCATACGAGTAAGGCTCCTTGCCATCTTAAATTCAACCCAGTGGCTAAAGGAACACTCACCCCTGATGCTAACGATGCAATCAATCCCATTGAAGTGGAATAAACACTTGTCATTAGACCGAATTTTGTTGGAAATTTATCCTTTACAACCACTGGCAAAAGAACATTTCCAATGGCAATACCCATACCGACAAATAGAGTTCCGATAAAAAGAAAAAACGCCATCGGGATGAATCGAATACATATACCGATTAAAAGAAAAAGCAAACCTAATAGTAAGGTCCTTTCATTGGTTAAACGGGCAGCTATTTTGGGAACGATGGGTGACATCACCGCAAAAACAACTAATGGCAAGCTCATTAATAAACCTGCACTCCAATGTGCTAGCCCAATATCTTCTTGAATCATTCCAACTAATGGTCCTAACGACGTAATAGCTGGCCGCAAATTAAATGCTACTAGTACAATACCCGCAATGAGCAAGAATGTATAAAAGGAATTCGTATTAGCGTGTTCCTCTTGTACCTTTTGTAATTCCATTAAAATAATCTCCTCCTAGATGAACAAACTTCATACAATATATTACAGTAATTTAAGGTAGAGATAAAATGAATTTCGCATCTGCTTCATCGCTTGCTCGAATTTAGAAAAAAAAGAAACGCAGGTAAGCAGAAGGCCTGTGAGATCTGGCCAATAATACTAGTATGTAAAGCAAACTTAACTTTAGTGATAAAATTCATTTGAGTTTTTTTGTATAAAAAACATTGCTGGAATGTATTTCATTTATTATAATAAAATTGTAATTAATTTACAGATTTAGTGAATGATTGTTCATTCATTGTGTCTAAATGGAGGGAGAAGAATGAATTTATCTGAACAGCTTCATAAAACCGCCATAGAAAATGCACAAAAACCTGCTTATTATTTTTTAGACCAATCTACTTCGTACGGTGAATTAGATGCTGCGGTGACCAAATTCGCAGATGGTTTACATAAGCTAGGTGTTTCAAAGGGTGATCATGTTGCTATGCTTTTAGGGAATTCTCCACATTTTATTATTGGGATGTACGGTGCATTGCGAGCAGGTGCAACAGTTATTCCAATCAATCCAATTTATACTCCAGATGAAATTAGTTACATTGTCAATAATGGGGATGTGAAGGCAGTCATTGCCCTCGATCTTCTTATTCCGATGCTAGAGAAAATCGATCCGCTCCTAACAACTGTTGAGCAATATATTATTTGTGAAACAGAGCCAAGTAATAAAGAGTTAAGTAACCGTTTAGCTTCTATTTATTCAAAAATGAAATCGTTTGCAGAGGTTATTGCTGCTGGGGATTTTCAATTTCAGGCCCCTGTGCCAGATGAAGAGGAGACAGCTCTTATCTTGTATACGTCAGGAACGACAGGAAAGCCGAAAGGAGCGATGCTGACACATCGGAACCTTTATTCCAATGCGCGAGATGTTGCAGAATATTTAAAAATAGGTGCCAACGACCGTGTCATTACAACGCTGCCGATGTTTCATGTTTTTAGTTTAACCGTCACTTTAAATGCACCGCTGATAAGTGGAGGAACGCTGTTGATTGTACCGCAGTTTAGTCCGAAGGAAATTTTTAGACTAAGTCAGGAATATGAAGCAACCGTCTTTGCCGGTGTACCAACTATGTATAATTTCTTGTATCAGTATCCGGAAGGGACGGCCGCTCATGTACAGTCTGTTAAACGTTGGATTTCAGGTGGCTCTCCTATGCCGGTGGCTCTTTTAACATCATTCGAACGGAAGTTTCATGTTACGGTTTCAGAAGGATATGGGTTATCTGAGGCGTCGCCAGTAACATGCTTTAACCCATTAGATCGCCCGGCTAAACCAGGCTCTATTGGCACATCGATTCTGAATGTTGAAAACAAAGTCGTTAATGCACTTGGAGAAGAAGTACCGGTTGGTCAAGTCGGGGAATTGATTGTCCGCGGTCCAAATGTGATGAAAGGCTATTATAAAATGCCAGAGGAATCAAACGCTGTATTGAAAGATGGATGGCTATATACCGGTGATTTAGCGCGCATGGATGAGGACGGCTATTTTTATATTGTCAATCGTAAGAAAGAACTCATTATTGTTGGGGGATATAATGTGTATCCGCGTGAAGTAGAGGAAGTGCTATTCGCTCACTCGGATGTTATAGAAGCGGCTGCCATTGGCGTACCTGATTCTAATCAAGGTGAAGTAGTTCATTGTTTTGTAGTGAAAAAAGATCCAGCTTTAACAGAGGAAGAATTAAAAGCTTACTGTACGAAACACTTAGCGAAATACAAAGTTCCAGCTTGTATTACATTTATAGAGGAGCTTCCCAAAAATACAACAGGCAAGATTTTACGGCGTGCATTAAAGGCTAAAATGACACAATAATCATATAGCTGCCTTTCCTTTAGAGATTATCGCGATTTTCTTCGCTATAGTCTCTTTTGTACAAACACTTTTATGTGTGAAATCATAAAATAATGTAAAAAATTAGGGACTTGATTTCTTGGATAATCCGCGATAAGATAGTAAAAATTTAGTAGTAGGAGGGAGATTAGATGAGAGAGGTTACTTTATTGCAACTATACGAACATCCTATTACACAAAAGTATTTGAACCGTTCTGGAATGGCGCATGCTATTGCTGTTGCCTACCACGCTTTCCATTTAGCAAAGGAGCATAATGTGGATCCGGACATCGCTGCGAAAGCTGGGTTTCTTCATGATATGGGTCACTTTACTTGGTACCGTAATGGAAATTGGGATTATGACCTATATCGTCAAAATGATATTCACCCGATTAAAGGAGCCGAAAGAGCGCACAAGCTTCTTATTCGACTTGGTGAAAATCCTATTAAAGCAAAAACGATTTCCCTTGCTATTTTATTTCACACCGATTCATTTTTACCTTCCAATGATATTATGCGCACCCCATTACAACAGATTGTAAAATGGGCTGATGAGAAAGACGAAGAAGAAGGCGGCAAACATCATTATCGTACAATCGATTCACTTCGAGCAAAAGATATGATTATCCGCTTAGACCAATTGATTGATAAAGAAGTAAACAATAAGTTATCATCCTAGGCGAATAGGGTGGTAGCTTATTTTTTTATGTACAGGCTTTATTATATGACGCTGTTGGTTTTTAGATCCTGTTCGTGTGAGGGTCTTATCCAAAAAATGAATGCGGCGAATCTTCCAGGGTTAATGGTCCTGTTACATCCATTTACGAAACATGATGATAAACTGAATAGAATGTTTATCCATCCGCTTGAGAGGTTAAAGGTTCTAACTTGTCTAATTTTGCTTACAATATAGTAAATATATTGTTTTTCACGTGGAAAGTATAAGGGGCAACTGGGCGTCTAGCTAGAAGGCAGTTAGAGGTAGTTTTCAACTAAGGGGGAAGTATGATGGCTAGAAAATGGGCAGGCTATGCTGTTATCATTTATTTAGTCTATGTGGCTTGTATGTATGGCTACATTTTTTGGTTTGCGGATACATCGATTCCACAAGTTTTAAAAGGTACGGCTGCAGACCCGCAAACCTTTTTAAACGCAAGAGAGCTTGTGTTAAGTGAGGAATATTCCAACATTCGCAACTTTATCTTTCTAGCTAATACTCCATTTGAATGGCTGATTTATTTTTTCATTTTGCTGTGTGGAGTATCAAGGGTATTTGAGAGATGGTCGGCGTCGATGTCTAAATGGAGAGCTGCTCAAACGGGGATTTATTTATTTTGGTTATCGTTGCTTACTTATGTCGCTGTATTCCCTATACAATATATTAGCTATACATTTAGTCGAGCGTATAATATTAATACTCAATCCTTTAGTGCCTGGATGAAGGATGAGATTATTGGATTTTGGGTTAACTTTGCTCTCATGTTTCTCATTATCTCCGTATTATATTGGTTAATGAAAAAAAGCTCAAAAAAATGGTGGTTATACGCATGGCTTCTCTCGGTTCCGTTTTCTTTTTTGCTTATGTTTGTACAACCTGTTTTGATTGATCCGCTTTATAATGACTTTTATCCATTAAAAAATAAACAATTAGAGGAAAAGATTTTAATGCTCGCTGATCGAGCGAATATTCCGGCAGAGCATGTGTATGAAGTGAATAAGTCAGAGGAAACGAACGCTTTAAATGCTTATGTGACAGGCGTTGGGGCGAATTCAAGAATTGTTCTGTGGGATACGACGTTAAACAAATTACAGGAAGATGAAATTTTATTTATTATGGCGCATGAAATGGCTCATTATGTTGAGAAGCATATTTATATTGGAATTGCAGGCTATTTAGCTCTAACGTTTGTGGGGCTTTGGCTCATTTCACGACTGATGAATTACATTGTGGAGCGCTGGGGGAAACTATTAAAGATTTCTTCTGTTGACAATATTAGCTCGTTGCCATTATTTCTATTACTAACTGGTGTCTTACTATTCGCTTCTAATCCTCTTTCGAATTATGTGTCACGTTATCAGGAAACAAGAGCGGACCGCTATGCGATTGAAATGACTGGAGATCAAGAAGCGGCTATTCATGCTTTTCAAGACTTGACACGTACAGGACTTAGTCAAGTCCATCCGCCTTTACTGATTAAATGGCTTCGTTATACACATCCTTCTATGCTTGAGCGAATTTCTACTATTGAGAAGTATGATAAGGATGAATAAGAGTCGGCTGCTAACGCGGCTGGCTTTTTTTTGCTTTAATGTCTAAAAAGTGTAAATGTTTAGAAAAAACTTTTATTTTTGGCAGCATATGATTATTGACTATAATGAATACAACTTTTACCGCAGATTAACAGTAAGGAAAGAACTTGATTGTTAGAAAGAAATAAAGGAGAAGGAGTATGCGTAATATAGTATCGATTATTATAGGTTCAGTCATTGTAGCCTTGGCATTTAATTTATTTTTAATTCCTCATCAAATATTGAGCAGCGGCTTAGGCGGAATTGCTATGATGTTGGGAATCGTCACACCTATTAACACAGGAATTTTGAATTTTTTATTAAATTTACCTTTATTAATTATTGGCGTTTTAAAATTAGGAAAACAATTTATTTGCTACACTATTCTATCGGTTGTTGTATTATCCGTTAGCTTATACGTGATTCCTGTTGAAGCGATTTCAACAGACCAGTTTCTATCTTGTTTATTTGGCGGCGTGATATCAGGCCTTGGAGTTGCCATTATTTTCAGAGCATCGGGTTCTTCTGGCGGTTTTGATATTTTGGCCATGTTACTTACAAAAAAACGGGATTTCCCGCTTGGAACGTTACTTTCCGTGATGAATGCGGTTGTAGTGGTGGTTTCTGGTTTTATTTTTGACTGGAATTCTGCTTTGCTCACATTAGTAGGGATTTATGCTGCTGGTAAGGTTATTGATACGATTCATACGAGTCATATTAAATTAACGTTACTGATTGTGACGAAAAAAGGCGATGAAGTGAAGGCACAGCTATTAGCTAATTTATACCGGGGAATTACAATCATGGATGGGGAAGGCGCTTATTCTGGCAACAAACAAAAAATATTAATGACTGTTATTACACGTTATCAATTAGCAGAGGTGAAGGCAATCCTGAATAAAGTGGATGCAGATGCGTTTGTTAATATTACACAAACAACAGAAGTAATTGGATTTTTCCATCGAGGGTGAAAGGAAATGCTTCTCTTCGACAGGGTTAATCTGTCATAAGTAAAGCCTCCCAAAATAATGGGAGGCTTTGTCAAAAGATAACATGTTCAACTTGTTTTGCTGTCTAGTTCCATCGGATAAATAATTGTTAGACAGATTCGTAATCTGAACGATTGGTTCGATTTTTTTAATTGCCAAATAGTTTCATTAATTGTTTCATTTCAGCGCTTAATTGTAAAAATAACGGTTTGTCTTTATTGTCAAGGGCATTGTCAATTTGCCGAGCCAGCTTGTTTCGCTTCCTCTTAAGGATGGATTCACGAATAATCATCTCAATGAGTATTTCCTGCATCGTTTCATTTTTCTTGGCTTTTTTCGTCGAGTGAGCCTTTACCAATTCTGAATAGGATTTGTCATTTTTCATTGGAAATCACCCCTGCCCTTTTTATTAATATATGAGTGCTTATGCGATAAAAGTAGTATGATTTTGTAAAAAACTAAATTAATTTTAACGTATGTGTATAAATCAACAGTGCATGTAAATGAACATTCTTATGTCGGTTTAACAAGTTGAATATATATAGTTATGGAATTGTGTCGATAGGTGGAGTATTCCATAGTAGTAGTTAATTTTTTTGAATATTTTGTGAAGTTAATACTTTATACCTATATATGTGGTATGATTAGGGCAAGTTTTGGATTTATTCATTAAGAAGGGGGAAACGATATGGAACACAATCAAAACAATTTAAGGGCAGAATATACAGTGACGCCTTATACGCTTGCTCTGTTGCCTGTTCAAGATGGAAGTAAAGTATATTCGCGAATTATTGAATTAGAAGGTGAATTTATTTGTCCCCTTAAGCCAACGGATATTATTAAGAAAAGTTGTGAATATTTGGGGGTGAGTTATGAAGGCAGGAGGTCAGGAACAAAGAAAATAACAGGTTTTACACATAAAGCTCCGATTACGATTGATCCTTCTGGCTCGCTTTTCTTCTTTCCAACTGCCTCTCCTTTACGTCCTCAATGTATTTGGTTGGCACATGATCATATTCTGTCATCTACTCGCCTAGACTCCAAACAAACTACAGTTGTTCTTCGTAATAAACAAAGTATAGTTGTTAATATGTCAATCAGCTCATTTAAGACGCAACTGCATCGAACAGCCTTTTTGAAAACGAAGCTCCTTCCACGACTAGAGGAAATACAAAGAATGCTGCAAGATTTAGCTAACCAGTTTGAATGGGCACAAACTGCCGAAGTACCATCCAAGTATACTTTATTGCGCCGGATTTGAGTCAGTGGATGGGCTAATAGAATAAGGGCTTTTTTGAAAGAAGTAATACGTCAGTAAGTTTTCTGTTTGTTTTTTTAGGCGGGGATTGAAATAATTATGGCGTTCTTCCTGCCCTTTATAGGTGAAGCAGTACATCGTAAATGTTTCATCTCGCTCTACTTCGTTAACTGTAATCTCCTCATGCTGTAAATAGGTAAGAACAGCTGCTAAGTCTCGTTCTACTTTTTTGAAAACGTCTTTTATGAGATCCTGATAAGGTCTTTTTAACTTCAACTCGCTTGTTTCGATGATTTGTAAATCCCTCTTTAGAATCTTTAGTACCATTGGCAAATAAATGGCTTGTTCAATCATTGTTTGAGCCTGTTTTGTCATACGAGCCATTGTTCAATCTCCTTTCTCTCTATATAATAGTTGGTTATTTTTGGAACGTTTGTTCTATTTTAAATGATGAAATTTTATTATGCAAGGCCTCTTCCCAGATTGCATACATAGATTATGGAATCTGAAAAAAAGGAATGTTATGATAAAGAAAAAGGAGCGATATTTGCCTTTTAAGAAGAGTGTTATATATGTGAAATAATGAGAGTACATAGAGAATGGCTACGTAACTTGATATGAGGGAGATTGTTATGGATTTTGAAGCATTACGGGAATGGCTGACGCTTGAAAACATATTAGACATTATGCAGCAATATCAATCGTTAGGACCCATTGCGGGAATTGTATTGCCATTGTTAGAAGCTTTTTTACCTTTTTTACCTTTGTTTATTTTTGTCATGGCCAATGCAACGGCCTTTGGGCTGTGGTGGGGATTTTTATTTTCTTGGCTTGGAGCGGTCACAGGTGCTTTTCTTGTTTTTTTAGTTGTTCGGAAATTTGGACAAACAAGGTTTTTTCATTTTTTGCAACAACATAAGCAAGTTCAAAAACTTATGAACTGGGTTGAAAATCATGGATTTAGTCCATTGTTTTTAATGCTTTGTTTTCCTTTTACACCTTCAGCGGTCGTAAATATTGTTGCGGGCCTTTCGAAAGTAAGCTTATGGCAATATGCTTTAGCGGTTATAACGGGAAAGATGGTTATGATTTTTACAATTAGTTTCATTGGGTATGACATTCCCTCTCTGATTCATCAACCGGTTCGAACCGTGATTGTATTGATTATTATTTTTATTCTTTGGTATGTTGGGAAAAGGATCGAGCGTCATTTAGATAAAAATATGAAACGAGAAAGAGGATATTAGAAAAGAGTCGTTCGGTTAGATATACAGAAAACCGAACGACTTATTTTTTGCGTTGTTAAACAATATTGTTGATAACATCAACGGCGTTATATAACCAAACCAGTTTTAAAAGGCGAACGTATGATTGTGTTTTAGGGTATGGATACACTATAATACAAGTAGAAAAAATGGAAAATGAAATCGACATAAGCAAATCGGTTTTTCTGTTATCATAGATAGTACATTGAAATTTTTGTAGAAAAAGGAGGGACAGCAGGTGACGCTTCGTTTTTTATTGGGGAGATCCGGGACAGGGAAGACGTCTTTTATGTTAGACGAAATCCGAAGTACCTTAGCTCATCATCCAGAAGGGAACCCTATTATTTATCTTGTTCCCGATCAGATGACATTTTTGTCTGAATATAAATTAATTAAGACACCAGGACTTGAAGGAATGATTCGGGCTCAGGTGTTCAGCTTTAGTCGACTTGCTTGGCGCGTCCTTCAAGAAACAGGAGGAATGAGCCGTATTCACTTGGATAGCGTAGGGGTGAATATGCTTATTCGTAAAATTATGGAGGAAAAGCAAGAAGAGCTGAAGGTATTTCGACGCTCTGCAGACAAGCAAGGGTTTGTTACGCAAATGGAGCAGATGCTCGTTGAGTTTAAGCGCTGTTGTATACAGCCGGAACAATTGCAAAGTTTTTTAGAACAGTCAGCCGCAACAAGCGGTGTCATTCAAGATAAATTACATGATTTAGAATTAATTTATCAATCGTTTGAAGAGAAATTGATAGGCAAATATCTTCAATCCGAGGATTACTTTACGCTATTGATTGAAAAACTAGCAGATTCTTCTTATATCGCGAATGCACAAATTTATGTCGATGGCTTTTATAGTTTGACTCAACAAGAGCTGCTTATTCTTGAAGAAATGATGAAAAGAGGTTGCTCTGTTACGGTCGCTTTAACGTTGGATCGACCTTATCCATCGCTGCCGCCGGATCCTCTAGAACTGTTTAGACAAACAGGGACAACGTATTATGAGATTTATCAAACAGCGCTTCGATTAGGCGTGCCGATTGAAGAAGATAAGGTCTTCACAGAAGTTGGTCGCTTTAGTGAAAATCCTGCATTGAAACATTTAGAGCAGCATTTTGCAGTGCGGCCTGTTCGTCCATATGAGCGTCCAGCGAACGTAATGGTATCGCAGGCGGTCAATCGACGTGCCGAAGTGGAGGGGGTTGCGAGAACCATTGTGAAGCTCGTTCGGGATGAGGAGTACCGCTTTAGAGATATCGCCGTTTTAATGCGAAATGGCGAGGCTTATCGAGATATTATTCAAACCGTTTTTCGAGACTATGAGATTCCGCTTTTTATAGATTCTAAACGCAAGATGTTACACCACCCTCTTATTGAACTCATTCGTTCGACATTAGACATTTTGACAAGCAACTGGCGTTATGAACCGGTATTTCAGGCGATTAAGACGGAATTGCTTTTTCCATTAGAGAAGAATAGCGACTTGATGCGTGAACAGGTCGATCGTCTGGAGAATTATGTGTTATCCCGAGGGATTAAAGGGGAGAGATGGACATCAAAAGAGAGATGGACCTATCGTCGTTTTCGTGGCTTAGAGCTTGAAGAACGATCTCAGACGGATAAAGAAAGGCAAATAGAAGAAGAACTAAATGAGCTGAAGCAATGGTTTACCGCACCGATTCTAACGTTATCACGCCGGATAAATCGAGCGGAAACTGCAAAAGAATTATCCGAAGCGCTTTATTTATATTTAGAAGATATCCGTGCCGCAGAGCAATTAGAAAAATTAAGACAAGCAGCTGAAGAAGCTGGCGATTTAGTCGCAGCACGAGAACATGAACAAGCATGGAATGCGGTCATCGATTTACTCGATCAATTTGTAGAGCTGTTAAGTGAAGAGCAGATGTCATTAAAAGCATTTGCCCTCATTATTGAAGCAGGGCTTGATTCATTGAATTTTTCATTAGTTCCGCAGGCGATGGATCAAGTGATTATCGCCAACTTAGATTTATCTCGTTTGGATGATGTAAAAGCAGCCTTTATTATTGGATTAAATGATGGAGTGTTACCAGGGAAGGCACCTGCTGAAGGAATTTTTTCAGATCAAGACAGAGAGACGCTGCTTGCAAACGGTCTGGAAGTGGCGCCAAGCTCAAAGATTCGGTTATTGGATGAGGAGTTTATTGCGTATAAGGCTTTTAGTACCCCTTCTCATTTGCTTTACGTATCTTATCCGTTAGCCGATGAGGAAGGGAAAGCGTTATTACCGTCTTCTTATATAAAGCGTATTTCTGATGTTATTCCTCATATTCATGCTAACTTGTACAGCAACGATCCTTTTGATGGAACTCCAACTGAGCAAGCTGATTTTATTGTGAATATGGAAGTTGCTTTATCTCATCTAACATCGCAATTACAGCTTAAGAAACGGAATTATCCGATGCACCCGCTATGGTGGGATGTTTATAATGCATTGATGGATGACGAATATATGAAAAACGAGACATCGCGTGTGCTATCGAGTATCTTCTATGAAAATCAAGCTAAGAAGCTATCGTCAGAAACAACGAAACAATTATATGGCGAAAGTATTATGACGAGTGTTTCTCGAATGGAGATGTTTAATAGCTGCCCATTTTCTCATTTTGCGGCACATGGATTAAAGCTGCGTGAGCGGCAAGTTTTTAGACTGGATGCGCCTGATATTGGGGAAATGTTCCATGGAGCGTTGAAGATCATTTCTGATTATCTATATGAACATGCTATTTCATGGGCAGCATTGACGAAAGATCAATGCTTAACGCTAGCGAGAAAAGCTGTGGAGACGCTCGCTCCTAAATTGCAAAATCAAATTTTGCTTAGTTCTAATCGTCATCATTATTTAAAACGAAAATTAGAACAGGTTATTGGCCGAGCTTCAATTGTGTTAAGTGAACAAGCGAAATTAAGCGGCTTTGCTCCAATTGGTTTAGAGCTAGGATTTGGGAAAAATGAAACGTTGCCGCCCCTTTCATTTTCATTACAGAACGGGACACAGATGGAATTGATTGGTCGAATTGACCGCGTCGATAAAGCCGAAGAGAGTAACGGCATTTTCTTACGTGTATTGGATTATAAGTCTAGTGAGAAAGATTTGAGCTTAACGGAAGTGTATTACGGTTTAGCGTTGCAAATGTTAACTTACCTTGATATCGTTGTCACGCATTCTCGTTCTCTAATTGGAACAGAAGCGCTTCCTGCCGGGGTTCTGTATTTCCATATGCATAATCCGGTCATTAAATCTAAAGGAATGTTAAGTCTTGATCAAATAGAAGAAGAAATGTTTAAAAGCTTTAAAATGAAAGGTCTTATTTTAGGAGATACCAATGTGATTCAACTAATGGACCAATCCCTTGAAGTAGGAGCATCTAGTAAATCTCATATCATTCCAGCTAGCCTTAAAAAGGATGGAACGGTGTCCGCTACGTCCAAAATTGCAAGTCGTGATGAATTTTCTCTCCTGCAAAAGCATGTTCGTCACATTTATGAAAATGCGGGCAATAAAATGGTAAACGGAGATGTCGGAATCGCTCCTTATAAATTGAAAGACCGTACACCATGTAAATATTGTTCATTTAAAACGGTTTGTCAGTTTGATTCATCATTAGAAGACAATGAATACCGAACGTTAACAGATAAGAAGCAAAAAGATGTCTTAGCGTTGCTGAGAGAGGGGGTAGAGGTGTGAGTAAAACAATCATTCCTGAAAAGCCATTGGATGTGACGTGGACAGATGATCAATGGAAGGCGATCTGGGCGAAAGATCAGGACATATTAGTCGCGGCTGCGGCTGGGTCCGGGAAAACAGCTGTACTAGTCAATCGGATTATTCAAAAAATCCTCTCTGAAGACGATCCAATGGATGTGGATGAATTACTAGTCGTGACATTTACGAATGCTTCCGCTGCTGAAATGCGTCATCGTATTAGTGAGGCGCTTGAACAAGCCATTGCTCAAAATCCTAGTTCACAGCACCTTCGTAAACAGCTAAGCTTAATTAATCGAGCGTCTATTTCTACACTACATTCCTTTTGTTTAGAAGTGATTCGTCAATATTATTACGAAATTGATATTGACCCAGGGTTCCGGATTGCCGATTCTACAGAGATAGAATTGCTGCGGGATGAAGTGATGGAAGAGCTATTTGAAGAGCATTATGGCCGCAGTGATAATGAGGAATTTTTTAGATTAGTCGATGCGTTTACGAGCGATCGAAGCGATGCGGATTTGCAACAAATTGTCCGCTCTTTACATGATTTCTCCCGTTCGCATCCGAATCCAAGTCAATGGTTAGATGAAGCGGCTGAGATGTATAATCTTTCAGATGATGCGACAATTGAAGATTTACCATTTATCCATGCGTTACGATTTGATATCGCGTTACAATTGGATAAGGCCAAAGATTTATTGGAAAGAGCGTTAGATTTAACAAAGGTGCCAGGAGGGCCGGCACCGCGCGTGGAAAATTATCGAGCGGATTTAGAAATGATTGCAGCGTTATCTCAGGCGAATGAAACATCGTGGCATACATTGCATGAGGCGATTCAAAACGTTTCTTTTACAACGGCTAAGCGCTGTTCAGGAGCGGACTTTATAAAAGAACTTGTCGATGAAGCGACGAAGCATCGTGATAAAGCGAAAAAAATCGTGAAAACATTACAAGAAGAATTGTTTGTTCGAAAACCGGAAAGTTATCTTCGTGATATACGAGAACTGAAGAGCTATGTCGAAACATTAGTGTTACTGGTTAAGCAGTTTGATGCTCGTTTTTTTGCAGCGAAAACGGAAAAAAATCTGGTGGATTTCTCCGATTTAGAGCATTTTTGTTTAGAGATTTTAACGAAAGAGCTTGAACATGGTGAAAGAAAACCGTCAGACGTTGCGTTAGCCTATCGTAAGCAATTTAAAGAAGTGCTTGTCGATGAGTACCAAGATGTCAATCTCGTTCAAGAATCGATTTTATCGTTAGTGACAGCGGACGGTGAGCACAGCGGAAATATGTTCATGGTGGGCGATGTAAAACAGTCGATCTATCGTTTCCGGTTAGCCGAACCAAATTTATTTCTCGGCAAATACACTCGTTTTACTCATGATGGTCAAGAGTCGGGACTACGGATTGATTTAAATCAGAATTTCCGCAGCCGTACAGAAGTATTAGATGGGACAAACTTTTTATTTCAACAGTTGATGGGAATCAGGGTCGGAGAGATTGAGTATGATGAAGACGCACAATTGAAAAAAGGAGCACCATATCCTGAGGGTCAATCGTTTCCTATTGAGTTATATGTCGTAGATGGTGCGCCAAGTGAGGACGAGAGTTTATCAGATTCTTCTGAGTCAACAGCTGAATTCGAATCGGAAGAGTTAGAAAAGGCGCAATTAGAAGCACGTATGATGGCAAAGTTGATTAAACAAGCTATCCATGAAAAACAACCAATCTATGATCCGAAGACAAAGCAGCATCGTACGATACAATATCGAGATATTGTTATTTTGCTGCGCTCTATGCCATGGGCCCCGCAAATTATGGAGGAATTTAAGAAGCAGGGAATTCCGGTTTATGCGAATTTATCGACGGGCTATTTTGAGGCGACAGAAGTAGCGATTATGCTTTCGTTATTAAAAGTGATTGATAATCCGCAGCAAGATATTCCGCTCGCTTCTGTACTGCGTTCACCGATTGTTGGACTAGATGAAGAGCAAATGGCCAAAATCCGTACGTTCCACTCAGGAAGTTATTACGAAGCACTAGCTGCTTTTTATCGTCAAGGTGATGTGAATGAACAGACAGGCTTATATGAACAAGTGGCGGCCTTTTATCAGAAGCTTGTGAAGTGGAGAAAGCTTGCCAAGCAAGAATCATTGTCAGATTTAGTTTGGCTTTTGTATCGCGAAACGAGATTTTATGATTTTGTTGGGGGCATGCCAGGTGGTAAGCAGCGTCAAGCCAATTTGAGAGCCTTTTATGATCGCGCTAGACAATATGAGTCCAGTTCATTCCGTGGTTTATTCCGCTTTTTACGTTTTATTGAAAGAATGCAAGAACGCGGTGATGACTTAGGAGCTGCGAGGGCACTTGGAGAACAAGAGGATGTCGTTCGACTGATGACGATTCATTCTTCAAAAGGTTTAGAGTTCCCTGTTGTGTTTATTGCTGGTCTTTCGAAGCAATTTAATATGATGGATTTACGCAAATCCTACTTGTTGGATAAGGAGTTCGGGTTTGCAGCGAAATATGTGAATCCAGAGCTTCGAATTACGTATCCATCGTTACCGCAGCTTGCTTTCAAGAAGAAAAAACAATTAGAGCTGATTGCCGAGGAAATGCGCGTCTTGTATGTGGCTTTAACAAGGGCAAAGGAGAAGCTGTATTTAATTGCAAGCGTCAATAATGCAGAGAAGAGCTTGAACAGTTGGTGGAGCAACGCCTCTCATGCTGACTGGCTTTTAAAGGATTATACTCGCGCAGGGGCGAAAAGCTATCTCGATTGGATTGGACCAGCTCTCATTCGCCATCAAGATGGTCAAAGATTAATGGAGGATCATGTTCCTAATCGTTTGAATGAAGAGATTACTTTCCATGCGTCCCAATGGATGATTTCCATCGTTCGAAGTGAAGAACTGATGGGAGTAGACGAAGAGGAGCTAGCGGAAGATTCATGGCTAGAACAAGTGAAGCAATCTAAGAAAGTAGATAGTACTTCGGAATATACGAGTTTGATTGAGGACAATCTACATTGGAGCTATCCGCAAATAAATGCAGCCACTCATCGCTCTAAGCAATCTGTTTCGGAATTGAAACGCAGGTTTGAATTAGCTGATGATCATAGTGCGACAGAGCTGATTGAGTCGTTTAGTCGACCTATTACAAAGCGGCCGGCCTTTATGCAAGAAAAGTCATTAACACCAGCTGAAAAAGGAACGATTGTTCATTTAGTCATGCAGCATCTCGATGTAACAGCTGACATAACCGTCGACTATATTGAACAATTATTGACCGATTTAATTCAGCGTGAGCTGTTAACCGAAGAACAGCGAGTGGCGGTCGATTCACACATTATTATTCAGTTCTTTCAAACGGAAATTGGTCAGCGATTGAAAAAGGCGGCTACTGTACGTCGAGAAGTTCCTTTTATGATGTCGTTACCTGCTCATATTGCGTATCCTGATTGGGATGAAGGAGAAGAAGAGGTACTCGTCCAAGGTGTCATTGATTGTTTATTTGAAGATGAACAAGGGCTTGTGCTGTTAGATTATAAAACGGATGCGATTACTGGCCGTTTTTCAAATGGATTTGAAGGAGCTAAAGACATTCTTGCCGAACGCTATCGAACACAGCTTCAATTATATAAAAGAGCAGTCGAAGGAATTTTGCATAAAAAAGTAACAAAGTGTTATTTATTTTTCTTTGATGGTGCACATTTATTAGAGATGGAAGGATGAGTGTTCTGAAGCTGAAGACGTTCTGATAAAATAAAAAGAACCTTTCATCAATGAACGGCCTATAGTTTGTTAAGCAAGACATAAACAAAGCAATTGAAGGAGAGTGCTTCAATTGCTTTGTGCTTTTACCTGAGAGTTAGATTAAGGAGGAATTTGAATGTCTATGAAAATCGTGGCCATCAATATTGGGGAGCCAATAACGGTAGAATATAACGGGAAAGCATTAACAACAGGCATATTTAAAACGCCAAGCCTTGAACCAGTTTTTCTTGGGAAGCTCAATTTTGAAGGAGATGGACAGGCTGATTTAGTGAATCACGGCGGAGAAGATAAAGCTGTTTGTGCTTATCCGTACGAGCACTATGCTTATTGGGAACAAGCAATCAACAAGGACCTGGGAAGTAGTGCGTTTGGAGAAAATCTTACGCTGCAAGGGATGGTAGAGCCCGATATACATATAGGAGATATTTATCAAGTAGGAGAGGCCGTCGTTCAGGTGAGTCAACCTAGACAGCCTTGTTTTAAAATTGCGAAAAAACACGGGGTGCCTGATTTAGCTCTACAAGTTCAAAATACGGGTTACACAGGTTATTATTTTAGAGTGTTACAAGAAGGATGGATTCAACCAAATTCCGAAGTTGAATTAATCGAGAAAGATGGTAATCAAATATCGATTCAGTTTGCTAATAACATTATGCACCATGATAAAAGCAATAAAGAAGCGATCCAACAAATTTTAGCGGTTGAGGCACTTTCTGATAGTTGGAGAGAGACTTTTATGAAACGTCTAGCAAAGATGGAAACGGATCCGAAAACACAGCCGGAAGAAACTCATTAAAGCATTGTAAACACGCTTGGTTAATAAATAACCGAGCGTGTTTACATAGCAGTAATGCCGTTTAGTTAGAAATCTTTTAATTATTTCCGGCAATTGGTTGGTCAACACCGTTAACATCGAGAACGTTGGTTCCGTTAATCGCGCTAACTGTGGCAATGACGGCTCCAGTATTAGAGGCACCAGAGCCGTTTATTGTTTTAGAGGCCGATTTTGGAGAAATTACTGCAGAGTCTCCAAATTGCAGAGTTCCTGAACCCATATGAGAAATTTGAATAGGACCTGTAATCGCAGGCATAATAAACATCCCTTTTTTCTAGTTTTTATTCTTCTTTCTTTGTTGAATCCGGCTGAGTGGACTTTCCGTTGTCGGTTAGTTGCCGAGTATGATGAATTTTTGATTTCATTCGTATATGTCCCACGTTTCCAAGACCAGCGACAGAGCTGGTGGAAATAGCATTTATATAAATATGACCTGTTTCAATAAATGGACAAAGGTGATTAAATCGCATTTGAATAGGCTCGGTGATGAGTGGGAGAGCCAATGGGCGCGAAAAAATTTCGTAATCACTAAATTGATCGTCACGTTCATAGAGAATCTCGCTTCTTCGCTGAATAGCAAGTGCGTGGAGTGTCCCGTCGATATAAGAGCAATCACCAATTTGTAGAGTGGAACTAAAAGCAATAGAATTAGACTCCACTGATTTGGCTTTAGAAGTTCTTTGAAACATATCGATTATGATTTTGGAACTAGAGATAATGGTTGGATAATAAGGGATTCAGGCGGGGTATCAAAGGCTGAAGCGAGCTGAACCGTTTGGACATCCCCAATAAGAAAAAGCGAAGCGCTTGCTACCCCATTGATGTTAATATGATCTACACATAACTGATGATTCACTACATTAAACTCCATTAGTATGATTTCCTCCTGTCTGTCCTTTTGAATGTGTAATAAAATTCATAAGGGCTACTTGAATGTCTGACTTCACCTGTTCAAACACTTTTTCTTTTAATTGCTCAAATTGATGCGGCGATCGTTCGGTTGGGGGGCTCTGGTCAAAGTACATATGAATTCGTTGTTCGAGCTGGCGTTCCACATCATGTTTGATGAAATCATGATACGAAGCATCCAGTGTAATACCAGCTTGAGCTTCTGTTTCTTGAATCATCCCATCTAAATGTGACATCAATTCGGCCGTCATTTCTTTGACAATTTGCTCTCTGTTCGGAAATGGAAAGGATGTCGGTGAGACAGGTTGATTATTTACCGCGAATTCATCGATATTATTTAAGTCACTAGGGTTCAGCCCTATATTTAATGTGCCATCAAGAGATTCAACTTTTAGTTGGTCGAATTTATATTCAATTCGATCTATATGAACTGGTGGCCGCTCTTTTAGAATAGATACTTCTTCGGTTAGGCGTTTGATCTCTTGTTCAAGTTGCTGAATCCGTTTTTCTTGAGCTTCTAGGTAACACTGCATTTGTTTAGAATAGGTGTACAAATCATTGTTCAAGAGTTAATCACCTCAAACTTTCGCCGAAGATTTTCATTCACTGATACTATATGCAAAAGTTTGAAGTAGGTGAATACCTAGAAGAAATCTAAAGATAATCGTTGTCACAGCGGGACTAAACTAACCTCATTCGTTTGTAACTGTGGTGCTTCTTCCGTAAAGCCGCCTGTATTTGCTAATGTGGAGTACGGTTTAATGATGCCTGCACTTCCGATTTGAAAGACCGAAGAGTTATTTATTCCTCCGATTTTAATCATATTAATTTGAATCGTTTGTTGAATATGAAAAATCATTGTAAGCTCCTTTCCGATAGGCTATGTTAAACAATCTCGTGGATAAACGGATTTCTATAGCACATAGCCTTCAGTTTAGACGTTAAATGCAACAGGTTCATCAATTAGATCAGGATCGTTTATATTCGTTGCGCTATATTGGTTACGAAGAGAAATCGACTGTCCGGTGTTAAACGAACCTGCACCTGCATATGTTTTTGCAGTAGAATAAGGAGAAATTTTAAAAACATCGCCAATATGAACAACGCCGCTGCTGGACACACTAATCACTTGAATGACTCCGACGATTGCAGGCATATCATCCATCCTTTTATTTATTTATTAAATGTTAGATCACTAGGCAGAAGACTACCCGATGCTATAGTATGTATGTGAACGATTAATGTGAGTAGGATACTTATGCAAATAGGTCTGTCCTATCATACTAATAAAAGGAGTGAGAGCGTGAAGGAAGCGATAAACCCGATTGAGGAGAAAAAGCGTCTTGTTCATGTTGATATTTTAAGAGGAATAGCTATTCTAGGAATCTTTTTAGTCAATATGTCGTCTTTTCATATGCCCATTTTATATATCGATGGCTATGATGTTTGGACGACAGGGTCTGACCGCTTGCTGTATATGTTTAGTGATATTTTTGCTCAAACTAGTTTTTATCCATTGTTTGCTTTTTTGTTTGGGTTTGGGGCTATTATTCTTTATGAACGAAGTGCGGAAAAGGGGATGTTATTTCCCGTTCTTTTTAGTCGTAGAATGCTTTTCTTGCTCTTTATCGGTTGTATCCATGCTTTTTTTATTTGGCATGGCGATATTTTGATTACATATGCGGTACTAGGATTTGTATTTTTATTGTTTTATAAATTGAAAGGCAAGACATTATTAATTGTCGGCTCCCTGCTGTATATGATTCCAGTCATGATTCTAAGCTTGCTTATGGTGTTTACGAGCTTGTTTTTTTCGGAAGAATTAGCAACAGAAGCGACAGCCAATTATGAGTTAGTAGAACAGTCGCAGGACGTTTATCAACATGGTTCATTTATTGAGGTTACGAAGCAAAGAATGCAAGATTGGTATTATGTGAATAATATAGTAGGACTCGTTATGTATCTCTTTTTCATTTTTCCTTTCTTTTTACTTGGAGCGGGTTTTGCTAAGCTGCGTTGGCTGCATGAGCCGTCTCTTCATAAACGAAAGCTTGTCGTTATCGCGATTGTCTGCTTCATTGTCGGTTTAGTTATTAAATGGCTTCCGTATGTAACGATCTATCATACCGGAACGACTCTGATTCAAGATGAACTAGGTGGTCCGCTGCTTACTTTTGCTTATATAACAGGTATTACCTTGCTTGTGCAAAAGGACAGCGTACGTCGATTATTACACCCATTCTCCTATATTGGGAAAATGTCCATGAGCAATTATTTGTTTCAATCGATTGTGTGCACCTTACTATTTTACTCCTATGGCTTCGGTTTATATGGGCAAGTTTCGTATACAACAAGCTTTATTCTAATCTTTGTTATTTATGGGATGCAATGGTTAGCAAGCTATATTTGGCTGAAACACTATCGCTTTGGGCCGATGGAATATGTATGGAGATGGTTTACGTATGGCAAACGATCTGCAATGAAAAGGCAGAGCGAAAAGGGATAGGTACATGCTTATTTCTTCATGCAAAGGGGAAATAAGGACAGAATGCTTAATTTTGTTTTTTAACTCTTGTCTGTGATATGATGTAGGAGAATTTGTACTAGGGGGCATTAAACTTATGATGGATACAACGCATTTACACATCACAACTTGGGTGATTGGTCTTATCCTCTTTTTCGTAACGTATTCGATGTTGAAAAGTGGAAATCCTAAAGCGAAAATGATGCATATGATTACCCGCTTGTTTTACATTCTTATTTTCCTTTCAGGCGGTATGCTGATCTCTGATTTCGGCGTATATGCAACGAAAATGATTGTCGGCCTATTAGTCATTGCGTTTATGGAAATGGTGTTAGTACGTACGGCTAAAAGAAAAAGTACAGGAGTTATGTGGACATTATTTATATTAAGTTTACTCTTTGTACTATATTTAGGTTTCTCT
>NZ_JBALMU010000019.1:0-10475 GCF_036962285.1 Bacillus sp. JJ634 | reverse complement strand
TTGAAAGAGAACGAAATGAATTGCTTATTGGACAAGATCCTGCTGATATAGAAATTTTCATTAAACAAATGGAACTACGCATGCATTCCCATAAACGAAATAAATTGTTCATACTCGTTGAAGAAGTGTTTTTTTCAAATGATGAAGAATTGAAACAGTTTATTAAACGAAGTAAATTTTTCGAATTACGCTGGTTATATAATCGTTTTGTAGATATCTTCGGTGAAGACAAGAAACCCTATTTATTAGATTGCGCCATTATGTTTTTCGGAATCTTGCAGCACCAATCTCTTTATCACAGTACAACGAATTTAGATTTTAGTGAAACTGAATTAATTCGTTATTGTACGGACCGGCTAACAACACTTGTTGAAGATGTGAGCCAAAGAAAAGTGCAGCTAATCTCACCGGAACAATTCAGTACTTGGTTTCCAGATTGTTCAAATGATAAACAATCGTCTAAAAACGAAATACTCCAAAGCATCGGTACATTAAAAAAAGAAATCGCCAAACTTCCAAATGATACAGAGCGAAAAAAATATGTGCAATTGCTTGATTTTGTCCAAGAAGAATTACTATTAAAAAATGCTCCCCGTTATTTTCTAATTGAAAGTGCTATTTTATCCTTGAAAATATGCCCAGCTCTTCAAAAAACGAAAGCTCTTGATACATTAAAAGCATTTATTGAGTAGGTCTGGTTTACAAAAGCGAGGCGACTGTTTAGCCCCGACAAGCATTTCACCTTATGACCTCGAGGGGCTAGGAGCCGCAGCTAGATGAGGACAGTAAGCGTAGGATAAAAATTGACACGAATTCATCCCATATTTCTACACTCGGCTAATCAGAAATAAGGAAACGAGCACAAAAAGGCGAGAAGCTACTAACAGCTCCTCACCTTTTTCTTATCCTTCGCTTCTCTCAAGACTTTCAGACTAACTTCTTGTCTTTCGGATTGTATAAAACCGTTTATGATACTTTTCTTTCACCCAATCATCCGCTTGATTAGGCTACCATTTACTTTTCAGATATCCAGATTGTCCAGGAGCAACCATACCATCGTTCCTGTCTTGAGTTAATATTCATCTGAAAATTCACATCAAAAAAGCTGACATTTAATCAGCCCTTTCCTCTATCATTCCTATACTTTAAACGTACATATCACGCTCTCCATTTCAGCAGCCAATTTCGCTACTTTTTTATCGCTTTCGTCTAATTTCAATGACTTCCTTTTTATCATAGGTGATATAAACCGTTTCACCAATTTTATAGTTAATATAGCGATCGCAATCGATTTCTAACGTCTCACCGTTACTAAAATCCATTGCACAATTTGACCCTTCTTCTGTTTGCGAAACAGAAATGACTTTTTCTGTTTCAAACCCAATGGCTTTCCCATCACCGAAGTGAGGATAATATTTTTCTTCAATCACGACTTTTTCTAGGCCTCTCGGATTTACAGAAGTGAAAATGGTGAGTGTAACAAATACCCCGACTAAGAATACTAGAATAATTGCTTTAGGATTCAATCACACACTTCCCTTTTGATTAGAAAACTCGACTCTGGTTCGCTTTTAAGACAGAGACTCTGTTCTCCTTATACTATCAGCCTTAAATTGGCTACTAAACTGAGATTACTTCTCAGCAACCAATCCTACATTTTAGTAGTACAAGAAAATATATTTCAGAACAAGCGTGAATATGCTCGTTTCTTCACCTTCTCAATCGATAACGAACACATCATAGCCAACATAAGTAAAATGGATACAGAAGCAATCACGCCGGGCCATGCGAATCGATGCAGAAATAGTCCGCCTACAGCCCCAACGATACTCGAACCTGCATAATAAAATAATAAATAGAGAGAAGAAGCTTGAGCTTTCTCTGTTTTATCCGCAAGCAGCCCCACCCAGCTGCTCGCAATCGAATGGGCACCAAAGAAACCAAATGTAAATAATGCTAAACCGATTATCTTCAATGCTAAAGGAGCAGCTAATGTAACAAGAGCGCCTACAGCCATAATCAAAATACCTAATACCATTACTTTTGTCCGTTCAAACCGATCCGCCATTTTCCCCATCCATGTCGAGCTAAATGTACCTACTAAATAGATAAGGAAAATGAAACCAATCACTGTTTGTGACAAATTATATGGTGGTTCCATAAGCGGAATGCCTACATAATTATAAACAGTAACAAACGAGCCCATTAAAAAAAAGGCAATCAGAAATAAACAAATAAGCTCTCGTTTTTTCAAATTATTTAGTAACGATTGCTTCATCCAAGAGAGCGAAATAGAGTGACGAACTGTATGTTGAGGTGCAGGCAACATCCACCAAAAAGCGACACTAATGAGTAAACTTAACACACCGAGGCTTCCAATGGCTACTTGCCAAGAAAAATGATCTGTTAATACTCCAATAATCAACCGGCCTGAAAGTCCGCCAATACTCGAACCGCTCACATATACTCCAATCACATACCCTAAGCTTTTGGGGTGAAATTCTTCATTAATATAAGCCATTGCGATTGCTGGAAATCCAGCTAATACTGCACCTTGCAAAGCTCGAATAGCAATGAGCGTATACAAATTAGACGTTAAAGCGACACATATTGATAAAATAGCAGATAAGGTTAACGCTATCCCCATCATTTTTTTTCGATTAATCTTTTCGGATAAAAACGAAACAATCAACAAACAAATGGCTAATGTCCCCGTCGAAAACGAAAGCGTTAAACTCGCTGTAGCCGGCGTCACACTGAATTGTTTAGCAAACATTGGAATCACTGGCTGTGTGCTATATAAATCCGCAAACGTGACAAAGCTTCCAAGAAATAACGCTAAAAGGGTGACTCGAAATGACTTTCCTGATGGCTCAATATACTTCACAATCTTCAGACCTTTCGACATGAACTACTATTATCGTAATGCTTTTTCCGAATATTGTCTATTTCCATATATATAGGTTCCACTTGTTAAAACGACCTAAAAATGTTTATTGGAATACGCTGTTGATTTTTAACTCCTGCTTGTGTGAGACCGTGTTCTCACACGCTTTTCAGCTATAATGAAATGAACATAAGCTTGTTTCACACAGCCAAAAAAGCCTCACCGAATGGGGAGGCCCTTGCACTTTACCAAATAATAAACATTAAAATAACAGCGATAACAATACGATATATCGCAAATGGTGTAAGCTTAATTTTATCAATCAACTGTAAGAAGAATCTAATAAAAATAAGCGCAAAAATGAAGGCACTTACGAAACCGACAATGAAGAATGGAATCATATCAGGTGTAAATAACTCCCAATATTTCATCATTTTCAATAAACTCGCACCGGCCATAATTGGCACAGCCATAATAAAGGTAAAATCAGATGCCGCTCGGTAGCTCATCCCAAGTAATACCCCGCCTGAAATGGTTGAACCGGAGCGTGAAAATCCTGGCCATAGGGCGATACACTGAAACAAACCAACCTGAAATGCTTGTTTATATGTAATCTGATCGACAGTTTGTGCCGTTACCTTTGGACGGAACTTATCTGCAGCAATCATTAAAAATGCTCCAAAAAAGAGACCTACTACAACCGTTTCAACAGAAAATAAATATTCATCAATCCAATCTTCAAACAATAGACCAAACACCATGGCAGGTAAAAGTCCAACAAAAATTTGTAATAAATTCAACTTCGGACCGTTTACAGACTCTTTTTTCTTCAAACCTAATAGGTCCATAAATCGACCCCAAAACAAAACCACAACCGCTAAAATAGAACCAAGTTGAATCACAACTTTAAATGCATTTGCAACTTCACTACCTAACAATTCTTGCGATTTTAACCATAAATCATCGACAATAATCATATGTCCTGTTGACGAAACAGGAGCAAACTCTGTCAGTCCTTCAACAAGCCCTAAAATAACGGCTACAAATAATTCCCATAAATTCATCTTGCCACCTCAGCATTTTTTACTTACATAGCTAGATTCTATCGCTTGTTCACTATAAAGTCTAATGTAAATTGCTGAAATCTTTATGTACAATAAGTAAAATAATAACATCCTATACTTTATAAAACGCTTTATTATCAACAAATCCTTACAAACAGGAAAAAGAAGGAGAACCATGCTCCTTCTTTTTCAATCCATATTTATTAAGTTTAATTAACGACCGCCTAGTTGTTGTTCAGCCATTTGTACTAAACGCTTTGTAATTTCTCCACCAACTGATCCGTTTGCACGGGAAGTTGTGTCAGGCCCTAAATTCACACCAAATTCACTAGCAATTTCATACTTCATTTGCTCAAGAGCTTGTTCTACTCCAGGCACTAATAAGTTGTTGCTATTGTTATTTGCCATGTTTATCACCTCCTAGTACTATTATCTTTCATCATTCAAAAATTATAATTGCCAAATTAATGCATCATGAATCGTTATTCAAACACATACAATTCTTATATCGTAGTGTTTTAGGAGGGAAGTACATTGCAAATCCACGTTGTCAAACCAGGTCAAACGTTATTTAGCATCGCTCAAACATATAGCGTCGGTGTCGATAGAATTATTCAAACAAATCAGCTTCCAAATTCCAACAATCTTGTCACCGGTCAAGCACTTGTCATTCCGATTATCGGCAGTTATCATTTCGTACAACCAGGCGACAGTTTATATACAATCTCAGAAAAAGCAAGCATTCCATATGAACAAATTGTAAGAGCCAACGGCATTTCCCCTGCTGCCCAATTAACCATTAACACTCGTCTCTACATCCCAGCTCGTCAAAAAACAACAGCTGAATTTGTCGGTTATGTGGAGTCCCGCGATGAAACTGTTTCAAAAACGCTAGAAGCATCCGCCATAGAAAGTGCTCCTTATTTAACTCACCTTGCCCCTTTTAGCTTTCAAGCACTTCGGGATGGCTCATTAAAGGAACCGATACTAAGTAATTTCTCAGACATCGCTAGAGATAATCGGACAATCTTAATGATGGTCATCAACAACCTTGAAAACGGCCAATTTAGCGAAGAGCTTGGTTATATCCTATTAAACAATACATCTGTACAAAACAAACTGTTGAATAACATTGCAACGACTGCACAAAAATACAACTTTAAACATATTCATTTTGACTTCGAATATCTTCGTTCTACTGATCGAGAAGCATATAATCAATTTTTACGAAAAGCAAAAGAACGCTTTCAAAAAGAAGACTGGCTCCTTTCCACCTCCTTAGCTCCAAAGACAAACAGGGAGCAAAAGGGGCGTTGGTATGAAAGTCACGATTATAAAGCACATGGTGAAATTGTTGATATGGTGGTAATTATGCCCTATGAATGGGGTTACAGCAGAGGTCCTGCAATGGCTGTATCACCGATTGGCCCTGTTCGCCAAGTATTGGAATATGCCGTATCTGAAATGCCTTCAAAAAAAATTTTAATGGGGCACAACCCATATGGCTACGATTGGACCCTTCCATTCGTGCAGGGAACGACAGCTAAGGCTGTTAGTCCCCAACGAGCTATTCAAATTGCCGCTGCAAATCAGGTTGCCATTGAATATGATAACAAGGCACAAGCTCCTCATTTTCGTTATAAAGACAAAGAAGGAAAAGAACATGAAGTGTGGTTTGAAGATGCTCGTTCCATTCAGGCAAAATTCGATTTATTGAAAGAATTAAAATTAAGGGGAATGAGCTATTGGAAATTAGGACTTTCCTTCCCTCAAAATTGGCTGCTCATTAGTGATAATTTTAATGTTAGAAAGCGTAGTTAATCCACTCGCCTTCCCTCCTAACGGGGGGCTTTATTCGTTTTATACCTTATGAACCTTTCCTTTTTTGCCCATACTATGGAAAGGCTCGAAAGGTGGATTTTCTAAAATGTCTTATACAAATATTGTTAGCCGTAAATTTTCACGTATCCCCTATTTATTGAAATTGTTATCTATTGTTTTCGTATTTTTGTTTCTATTCGGGACACTCATTCATTTAATTGAACCAGACACTTTCCCTAAAATAACCGATGGAATTTGGTGGGTAATTGTAACAATAGCAACAGTTGGCTATGGAGATTATGCACCAAAAACCTTAGTCGGCAGAATAATTGGCACTATACTCATTTTAACTGGTGTAGGCATTCTTACCTCCTATTTTGCATCCATTGCTAAAGTAGCCATTTCAAAAGAAGAACAATTTTTAAACGGCACAAAAACTTTTAATGGAAGTAACCACTATATTATTGTCGGATGGAATGAACGTTCAAAAACAATTATTGAGGAAATTCATGAGAGGAGACATGAACAAGCCATTGTATTAATTGACAATACATTACGAGAACATCCTCTTCCACGAACAAATATCCATTTTGTACATGGAAGAGCAACTGTAGATGAGGTGTTATTAAAAGCAAATATAAGAGAAGCCTCTCTGGTCCTCATTACGACTGATTTTAAGCAGAACGAAATGCAGACCGATATGTTTTCTATTTTAACCTTACTTGCCGTAAAAGGTTTGAATCCAAATGTATATTGTCTAGTAGAAATTTTAACCCAAGAACAGAAAGAGAATGCAAGAAGAGCTGGAGCAGATGGATTAGTGGAAACTAATAAGTTCACTAGTGAATATATACTGCATTTCCTGCTATCGGGACAAGCGGTCGAAATTCAAGGAGAATGGTTTGGCATTCATATTGCTGAACTAGCTATGCAGCATGAATGGGCACATCTAACGTTTCAGCAATTAAGCAATCTTTTGTTAGAGCAGGATATTCTTTTAATTGGCATTATGAGAGGAGGCAAAAGACGATTTAAACCCCCTGCTCACACCCCCTTACAAGCGAATGATTCTTTATTAATCATGGCAGAAAGTTATTAAACGTTATAGCAATGCCTTTTCTACATCTTGGATAAGGGATTTCCCATAGGAAATATACTCCTCTGGGAAATCTGCGTCTGGGTCTTCTGGAGTAGAAAATTGGTTAAAGGAGGCAGAAAAATTACCGATATTTCCTTCCTGATCCAAATTCCCTTCATATTGATGTGCTAACAAATAAGGACGCAATAGCCTGACTTTTGCTCCATCACGATCAAGCGTCCCATCAACAGCTTGGAATGGAAGACGCAGAAATTGATAACCATCTTCATCATTAATTAGATAATCAAAAGAACCGTGGTCATAATCCCAATTTCCACCAATTACATAACCAAGAGGTTTCAGCTTTTGTTCTAGATCCCATAAACTAAATGTTTTCCCTTCCAATTTGGATGAAACTTCAATCATGGCTAAAACTCCTTCTACCTATTTTTTTCTTAGTGTAGCCAAATGCCTTTAAAACATGCTCTTAAAGAAAATGAGTGCCTTCACCGGAAGACACTCTTCAAATCATTATAAGCGCAGCTCTAACTCCTCTTTTTTAGCTTCATAACCGGGTTTCCCGAGGAGAGCAAACATATTCAACTTATACGCTTCCACACCCGGCTGATTAAATGGATTGACGCCTAAAAGATATCCTCCGATTGCACATGCTTTTTCAAAAAAGTAGACGAGATAACCGAACGTATAGGCATCCATCGCCGGAATCGTCAGTACTACATTCGGAACTCCTCCGTCTGTATGAGCAAGCAATGTTCCTTCAAACGCTTTATTATTTACATAATCAATCGTTTTACCAGCTAAGTAGTTCAAGCCATCTAAATTAGATTCAAGCGCTTCGATAGTAAGTTCATGCCTCGCTCGTTCTACCTTAATAACTGTTTCAAATAATTGACGACGTCCTTCTTGAATATATTGTCCTAAAGAATGAAGATCAGTTGAAAAATTAGCCGCTGCTGGAAAGATCCCTTTTCCGTCCTTGCCATCGCTCTCACCAAATAACTGCTTCCACCATTCAGCAAAGTACTGTAAACCTGGTTCATAACTAACGAGCATTTCAACTGTTTTTCCTTTATGGTATAAAATATTTCGCACAACTGCGTATTGATAGGCCTGATTTTGATCAAGCTCAGAAGAACGCAGCTCGCTATGAGCTGCCTTTGCTCCTTGCATAACGTCATCAATATTGATTCCACAAACAGCAATAGGTAATAAACCGACTGCCGTTAACACGGAATATCTCCCTCCGATATCATTTGGAATCATAAACGTTTCCAATCCTTCTTCCGTAGCAACTTTTTTCAAAGCGCCCTTTACGGGATCCGTAGTCACAAAGATACGTTGTTTTGCTTCTTTCTTTCCATATTTCTGCTCTAATAATTTACGGAAAATACGAAAGGCAAGCGCAGGCTCTGTTGTCGTTCCTGACTTGGAAATGACGTTAATAGAAAAGTCTTTATCTGCTAATACATCCATTAAATCTTGCATATATGTAGAACTAATATTATGACCGACAAATACAATTTGCGGTGTTTTTCTTTTCCCCGAAGACAATGAGTTATAGAAGCTATGCTGTAACATTTCAATCGCAGCACGAGCACCTAAATACGAGCCGCCAATTCCAATGACAAGTAAAATCTCTGAATGATGTTGTATATCAGCAGCTGCCTTTTTAATTCGTGAAAATTCTTCTTGATCATAATCAGTAGGTAAATCGAGCCAACCAAGAAACGCATTGCCTTGTCCTGTCATTTCGTGCAGAGAATGATGTGCCAGTTTTACAGCATCCTGTAAATATGTCATTTCATGTTGTCCAAAAAACGCCAACGCTTTTGAATAATCGAAACGTACATAGGCCATGCTCCTATTCCTCCTCTTCTCTATATCCATACCTCTTTACTAAAAAGCAGTTTTGTATATAACGCATTCTTCTAGATATCTTCTTAAGAACAACACCGCAATCACTAACGATCAGCCTTATAAAGAAGCACGTAAAATAGACAGAACATCCTCACGATTCAATACTTTAAATTGACCAAATTCACCATAGACCATCGCTTTATCAGCCATCGTTTCTAATTGAGCATCATCGATTCCATAGTCAGCTAAGCGAGTCGGAGCACCTAAACTGCGCCAAAATGCAGACAACGATGCAACTCCTTCTAGTGCCGTTTCTTCATCTGTTTTACCTTCCGGATTCACTCCAAAAACTTGGATGGCGAATCGCTTAAAGCGTTCTACATTATCAGGTAATACATGCCTCATCCAATGCGGGAATAAAATGGCTAATCCACCACCATGCGGGATATCATAAACAGCTGAAACTGCATGCTCAATATTATGAGTCGCCCAATCACCACGATAACCAACCCCAAGCGAACCATTTAAAGCAAGTGTACCTGCATACAGAATTGTCGCACGGTGATCATAGTCATCTAACTTTTCTAATAATTTAGGAGCTGATTCCATAACCGTCAACAGCAGAGACTCACAAAAACGATCTTGTATCGGGGCATAAGTTGCTGGATGAAAATATTGCTCAAACACATGGCTCATAATATCTACAATCCCATAAACCGTTTGATCTTTCGGAACTGTAAATGTATAAACAGGGTCTAGAATAGAAAACTGTGGATATGTATGCGGACTGCCCCAGCCTACCTTCTCCTTTGTTTCCCAATTTGTAATAACGGAACCAGAATTCATTTCAGAGCCAGTTGCCGCCAATGTTAACACGGTTCCAAATGGCAAAGCACCTTGGACCATTGTTTTTCTAGTAACAATATCCCAAGGGTCTCCTTCATATTTAGCCCCTGCCGCAATGGCTTTTGTACAATCAATTACACTTCCTCCGCCAACAGCTAAAATAAACTCGATGCCCTCCTTTTTACAGAGCTCAACACCTTTTCGAACCGTTGATATCCGCGGATTTGGCTCCACTCCGCTCAACTCAAACACTTTTGCATCGATTTGAGTTAACTGAGATAGAACCTCTTCATATACACCGTTCCTCTTAATGCTCCCTCCTCCATATACAAGTAAAACCCTTCGTCCAAAAAAGGAGACTTCTTTCGGTAAAGTATTCAATTGACCTTTACCAAAAATAATTTTTGTTGGATTTTTAAAAGTAAAATTTTTCATATTCCCCACCCCTTTTCACCATTATGACTAAAATTCCAATTAAATACAAAAAATCCGCATAAAAAATTTTAAGTCGTACATATATCGTAAAAGAACAAGCAAAATAGTATAGAAATGATTTTTAAAATAAAAGGAGGATACACTATGAGTGGTATTCAGCGATTAGCACTTGTTTTTACTATTATCGGAGCCATCAATTGGGGACTAATTGGATTTTTCCAATTTGATTTAGTAGCGTCTATATTCGGTGGACAAGGTTCCGCATTAGCACGAATTATCTACGGAATAGTAGGGATTGCTGGTTTAATAAATCTTGGTCTTCTCTTTAAGCCAAGTACTGAAGTTGCAAGAGACCCTGAAACACGTCCAACCCGCTAAGAAAAATGAAGCGAACTAACGGATAATCCATTCTATACAAAAAAATTTTCATACAAAAGAGGCTGATTATACAGCCTCTTTTGTATGA
>NZ_JBALMU010000018.1:0-56419 GCF_036962285.1 Bacillus sp. JJ634 | reverse complement strand
GAAGATACGAAAGCCTATTACCAAGACCAACTTGACGACATCCTTTCAAAAGAAGAAGTAAAAATGAAAATGAAGAGCGAACGAAAAGAATTCGCTCTTTTTGTCATGGAGAATTTTAAGAAGTTTCAATCTTTACTCTTTTTGTGTTATGACGGTAATTTAAAAGATGTTGATTTAAGAAAATTCATTTACCGGAAGAGATATGGAACAAGAAAAAATTATTTAAAATAAGAAAAAAATAAACTATCGAGGGCGTTAGTTCAAGAAGAACAGTCACTTCTTGCACTAACGAATGCAGGTTAGTGAAAGAAGAACTGGCTAAAATATTCTTATAGGTAGTATTGATATAATTAGTAAATGGAGGCAAATGATGAACTTTTTTGATTGGAAAATCGAAATGGCAGACGGTTTAAAACCGTATATAGATATTAAAAATAAAAGAATGGTTATTCTTACAACTGAGGATGATGAAATTCATATGGCTTTAGAATTTGATGAAAACAACAATTTAGTTATGCACCCAAGATGGAATATAAACATTATTATCTTAGGTGATAAACATTTGAAATTCACTACAAATTCATAAAGTTATTCTTCAAGTAACGGGTGCGATGCTTTAATAGCACAGGATCGCTTTTTCTTATTGAAGTAACGGGCAGGTTAGTTGAAGAGTGGTGTATATTTTTTGTTCAACAATCGGGCCAGCGCGACAAGTTCTGTTCTACTATTGTGGAATAAAAGTATGTTTTTTAACAAAATAAAGCAGCATAATTTAATATGCTGCTTTCACGGAGATATACGTTTATTTCTAGTTAAAAAACGCTTTGGATTTTTCAATCGTTTCTTTCGATAATACACGCCCTAATTCTTCTGAAAGCCACGACAATGTTTTCATTTTTAAAAAGTCTTTCATCACGCTTTCAGCTTCTAGCATAACCTGATTAATTGTACAGGTAGTATTTGTTGTGCAAGATTGACAAGTTTCATCGTCTTTATATAACTGATTCGATTTTAATATATTTTGACACTGAAAAATCGGCTTCGGTCCCTCAATAGCACGAATCACATCCCAAAAAGAGATGTCTTCAGGTTCTTTTGCTAAAATATAGCCACCTTTTACGCCTGATACAGACACGACAATCCCTGCTTTCGCTAATTTACTGAAAGCTTTTGATAAATACGTTTCTGATAACCCTTGAAATGCTGCTAAATCTTTTATTCCAATGGGCTGTTTCTGTTCACTTTGTAATAAATATACTAAACTATGCATTGTATATTCTACTGTTACACTATATTTCACGCTCAAATCACCTCACTTTTCCATCATAACACGAGAAGTCTTTTTATTGACATAACATTGATGTAGGTATATTTTAATTATAGACAATAATTATCCGCGATAAAAGTTGTCTATAATATTTTAGAGGTGAACAACTTGAAAAAAACATTAATCATTAACGCCCATCCCATCTCAGATTCAACATCTTCCGTTGCGTTAATGGGCTTACAGCATTTTTTAAACACATATAATAAACTAAAAGCTGAGGATGAAATTATTGAAACAATTTCACTATATGATGTAGAAATTCCACCATTATCAAGAACAGTATTTTCTGCTTGGGAAAAGCAAGCTGCTGGTAAAGAATTAACTACTGAAGAAGCACAAACTCTTGCACGTATGACGGAAATATTACAGCAATTCAAATCAGCACAAAAATATATAATCGTTTATCCACTCCATAACTTTAATATCCCTTCAAAATTAAAGGATTATATGGACAATATCTTTATTGCGAAGGAAACATTTAAATATACCGAAAACGGCTCTGTTGGTCTTTTAAAAGATGGTCGTAGTATGCTAATCATTCAAGGTAGTGGTGGGGTTTATACAAATAATGATTGGTATACAGAGGTGGAATATTCTTATAAATATTTAAAATCGATGTTTAACTTCTTTGGTATTGAGGATTTAGACATTTTCCGTGTACAAGGTTCATCAATTTATTCACGTGAGGAATTAGAAGAAAGAGCGAAAGCAGAAGCAACTACATTCGCAAAAGTATTTGCGACTAAATAAATATTCCTCGATAAAAATGAATCAAATTTTTAACAATGGTTCCTAACCATATAAACTAACTAAACAAAAAACCTTTCTAAATGAAAATTTAGGAATACACAAAAACCCGAGAATTGGTGTGAAAACAACATTTTTCGGGTTTTACTTTGAATATAATTACAGGGCTTTAGTTAAAAAAACGCTCTTCAACAATCAGGCACAATTCTTCAATAAGGAATGCGTCTATTTGAATCCCATAACAAAAAGGTATTAAGTTTACGATGGTGTAAAATAAAATTGTGAAGTATTGTACTTAAACTCCCATGAAAATTAAAAAAGCTAAAAAACTGAAAATAAGCATAACAAAATGGACCCATTAAAAACCCTTTTTAAAAAAGGCTGAGCCTCTGAGTAGTATCATTATAGAGTTGGATTGAAAAGTAAAAGCATCATCCTTCTCGTTAGAGTAAAGGCAGGGCTGGTGCAACCAATCAAAAAAAGGATTAATCTCCCATAAGTGCTACCCATAAAGGGCGCAACAGTCTGTGATGCACCGAGATCGTTGGAGTCAGACTAACGGATGGGCTCTATGGCACCATAGTGTATCGACCTTCTTCGCCAGCCGTAGAAACAGTATAGACAGGGATATCCATTTTCATTCTCTGTGGTGAAGCGCTGATTTTTGCGCTTCATGGATGGCTAACGGGTGCTTTAGTTGAAGAAGACCATCGAAATGATGGTCTATTTTTTATGTCTTAAATATCAACATTATTATTGTTTAACAGAGCCTATTTTACAAGCATTAAAAAACGTTAGTTCGATTGTTAAAGTAAGCATTTGTGAATTCGAATGCGTTACAAGGTGAAATATAAATATGGAGAGAGATGTATGAGGTAATATTTTTCTTTCACTAACAAGTGCAAGAGTTGAGGATTGAGGGTTGTTTAGGCAATCCTTTTTCTTATTTGACTAACGGGTCAGATTAATTGAAGAGGAACAACTGATGAAATAGCTATAAATGAAATTTAAAAAGGTGTTGTTATTTTGTGGGACAAGTAAGATTGTACAGAATATCTCTGCTATTAATATTGTTTTTTATGGTTGCAGGAATATTATTGTTTATATTGTCCATTATGGCTTTAAGGGCTGCCCCCATTGTGTCAATTTTGATGGTTATTTTTTCAACTTTCACGATAGGTTCTTCAATTTATCTTTGGCGAAAAAGAAATGAAGGTAAAGGATTTTATTGGGATGATGAAGGAATTGTAATCGACTTAAAAGGAAATAAGGTTTATTGGGATGAAATTGAAGACATTCAATCTTTTAAAAGTAGTACCACCAGTTTTTCAAAGGCTACTGTAATTTACCCTCACTATACAAATCACGAAAAAATAAGAATGCGTCGTAAGAAGTTACTGCCAACACCTGCACATTCAATTGATTGGATTTTAATCGAAAAGCCAAAGGAATTTCACAATAATTTAATGAAAGTTTGGGAAGAAAAAAATAATTAGCAAACATAAAGTCAGATTGCTATTGTTAAGATATATTATGGATTTTTGGATGGTGTTAATCTTGCGGAGGATACCTAATCTTTACTCTTATTTTTTATTTATACTTGGTATTATAGTTATTGGCAGATTTTTATATAAGGATTATGCAGATTATTTTGATTTAGCTTTTATTATCATTTTATTACTTCAAACAATTTATTTGTATCAAAGGAACAAATCAAAAAGACATCAACGTTAATATCCAAGTTGACTAAAATTGTTGAGTATTTCTTAAACAATGAGTCTTTTAGAGTTGCTGCTGCAACTCTTTTTCTTGTTCCACTAACAAAACAGGTTAGCACAATAACCATATATAGTAAAATTAAGAAGAGGTGGTGTTTAAAGATGAAAAAAATCATCAGTTTGACCTTTTTATTTGTTTCAAGTTTGTTACTTGTCGCTTGTTCTGACAAAGAAGAACCATTAACAAGAGTGGATGTTCAACAAGTGAATGAAGAAGGCAATGATGGAGAGGTTGTGATGATTACAGCCCAAGAAAAAATCGATATGATAAGTAAATCTTTAAAACATGTGAAATGGGAGCCTAACACAGAAGTGTCAATGGCGAGAAAAGAGGATATCTTCGCTACTCTATTTTACACATACGATGAAAACGTGCCAGAGAGACTTTATGAATATCGAATTTGGTTTAACGAAAATGAAACAGCAGAAATTATCAGCAACAATGAAAAAGAAGGATATGGAACATTAGATAAAGAGAATTCAAAAAATCTAAAAAATGCTTTATTAAAGTAACGGGTGCTTATGTTAAACAATGGGGTTGCTGTGGCAATCCTTTTTCTTATTCGACTAACTGGCAGGTTTGTTGAATAAGATAAACATTGATAGAAGGTGCATCGCATCAACGTTTTTTGCTGATACTGTATATAACTGCCACGTTAGTAGAAAAAGGTTCAAGAATTACGGAATAAAAAACTCACCAATACTATGGCGAGTTTTGCTTTTTTTAAATAGCTATGATAAAAGGAATGTGATTTTTGATAAAAATTTAGAGAAACTCAACTCAAAACGCAACTCTTTATTTCTAATAAACGACTTTTTCATTATTAATAACAGATGGACTTCTTGTTATTTAGCTTATTCTTAAATTATGCCTGATTTCATTTACTCATTTTTGGTCCCGAATAAATTTAACAGCATTTAATCCAATCATTTGTGCCGGAATGGTAGTATTGCCGTCTGGCAAAATGGGGGAGATAGAAAGATCGGCGACTTTCAGGTTCTTGGTGCCAAAGACATTCAGATATCCATCTACAACGCCGTCACGAATACTTCTGCCCATCCTGCATTGACCTCCAAAGTGGAAGATATTGCGATATGAAGCCTTTACGTAACTTTCTAATTTTTTACGCTGTTCTTCTTTATTGCTTATCTCAAAGATCTTTTCAGGTGGGTAAACAACTTTATAAATGCCTTCAGGGTCGAGTTCACGTGCTTTCTTCATAATGTGATAGGTCTCAATATACTGATTAACCATGAAAGCTAGGTCATCAGGATCTCCAAGCGGATTAAGGTCGATGGAAGGATAAGCTTCAGGGTCGCTGTGTGCAGCCAATATAGTTCCTCTGCTTTTTGGATTTAGGTCAAAAAGTCCAATGCTCATAATATTGCTCTTCTTTTTAGGATCAAAACCCCAATTATTAGCAAGTACATCTTGAGTAGGGAGAAACGTTGGTGTTGAGGATCCATATATTTGTAGGCGGCGACCTCCACTTCTTCCGTCTCCTTTAAAAGCACCCAGTGGAAATGGATTGTCTGGATCTGCAGACATGAGATCTAAAATTCGCTTGGTATTAACTCTCACTCCCATTCCGATTGTAAAATGGGCTTGAAAGTTGTGCCCTACATTAGGGCTGCTTATAAGTGTATCAATACCAGCTCTAGCCAGGTCATCCGGGTTCCCAATTCCAGAACGTTGTAAAATAACAGAGGAAAAATTACCTGCACAAATAATAATCCCCTTTTTAGCGTATGCTCTATTTGTTTTACCGTTTCTGACAAATTCAACGCCCACGGCGACTTGAATTGTTCCATCTTCCTCGAATAGAATTTTATTAACTGTTGTTTTGGAAAAAATAAACAAATTCCTGTTCCCAACTCCAACTTCATCTGGGTGGAACTCATTTCCTCGTGTGACAATTTTTCTATTTAAATATCCTGTAGCAGTAGATGAACGAACGAAGTGTCCATTCACTTCCTTATTTAAAAATTGTGATTTGAAAAATGTACAATCCCTTATTCTGGTATTGTAATCCTCAACAATGGGAATATTCAATACATCTGATGCTGCTTTTGCTAACGTAACGGTTAGCCCATCCTTGGGAATAGTTTGCTGTCTGACAAAAATGGGTCCGCTTCTTCCGCGTTCTTTGGGTTCTTGAGTATTTCCTGTATATGTTTCATTTTTTATGAATAAAGAACTGACATTGTTATAACTCCACTGAGATCCAACTAAGCGCGCCCACTCATCATAAAGTTCACCGCTTCCCCGTACTGCATACATGGCATTATGTTCGGAGCTTCCACCAATTGTTCTACCGCTTGATATTCTAAGCTGCTGATTCCCAATGTTTGGCTCTGGATTTGTAAACATATTAAAGGAATGCCTATTATCAGAAGCCAAAATCCCTGATACCGCACCAGAAGGACTACTTAGCTCTTTAACCATATTTGTTCCTTGTTCAAGGACAATTACAGAGTTTGTTATGTCATCCGATAATTTTTTTGCAATTACTCCACCAGCAGTTCCAGCACCGATTACAATATAATCAAAGGTATTCTTCGGAAACATTACATCATTCCTCTCAAAGTCTAACAAGTTTGATTAAAATCCTTATATTATATGTATGACGAATATCTATGTTTGGTTGAGTGCCCAGTTCATTTCCCTACCTCTGATTCTTTGACGTCTGTTGCCAATTTAATCAATAAATGGGGGGCGAAATTTTTAAAAATAAATAGTAACAAACTAATCAGTTTACTTTTATTGTAAAAAGGAGTAATTTGCGAATAATTTTACTTAAACTAAAGGGTGCTTTACTTCAATAAGGAGTAGAGCCTTTTTTTCTTGCTCCACTAACGAAGCAGTTTAATGTATACAGGTAATCATTCTGTTCATCTATCCTTTTTCTTTTACACCTATAAAATGTGTGACAGTATAATCAAGTATTTATTTCTAAGGTATCCTAGATGCTTTGTTGACTTGTAACTAAAAGCAGATGATTTAACAACCTATTTTCTGGGCGTTTAACTTGGACGACCAATTGCCAAAAAATCCTATAAAGTATAATATGAGGATAAAAATACAGCAGAAGAACTCCTTTATATTATTATATAAAAGTCACCAGTCCCTTTTATAGTTGAAAAAGATTCAGTTAAATAGTAAGTCGAACTTCTTAACAGGAGGAAGAAGGATGAAAATTTATGTGGATGCAGATGCTTGTCCGGTGAAAGATATTATTATTTCTGAAGCAAGGAATTTAGAAATCCCGGTTATCCTTGTTACAAGCTTTTCTCATTTTTCTAATGCAGAACAGCCAACAGGAGTGGAAACCATTTATGTTGATTCTGGAGCAGATGCTGCAGATTATCGGATTGTGAAGTTGGTAGAAAAAGGAGATATTATTGTGACGCAAGATTATGGTCTTGCGTCGCTAGGTTTAGCAAAAGGAATTATCGTCCTCCACCATACAGGATTCAGTTATACAAATGAAAATATTGACCAATTATTGCAAACACGTTATTTAAGTGCAATGGCTCGAAAAAGCGGACAGCGAACAAAGGGACCAAAGCCTTTTACAGCAGAAGACCGGGAGCGATTTAGGGGTCTTTTTAAACAGGTTATTTCTATTTAAAAAATTAGGCTAAACTCAGAGATTCAGAAAGGAGCTAAATATTTTGAAGTACATAAAATCGCAAATGCAACAACTAATTAAGGAAAATAAAGAACTGCATACCCGCTTTAAAGAACTGAAGGCAGAAATGGGTCTTGAAAAAAACAATGCCCTCAAGGCCTTGTACCATTCGGAAGTTGCCGATGGAGGAAAGTACCAGGTAGCTTACCAAGCACTTGATCAGTCCAAAAAGTAAATTCTTTTCTTTTGTTTATTCTTACTAAAATTTTGTTATAAATGTTGGATGGTTATAGGTGAATTAAGTTAAAGGGGTGCTTATCTTTAAGAAGGATAAGTCCCCTTTTTGCGGAAGTTATTAAGCTAACGGGCAGTTTAGTTCAACAAGAATACCTAGCCGATGTTTTTTGCTCTGTTTAAGAATAATGGTGATTTTTGATAACTCTTCGAAATCTTGCTTTCAGTTACCTGTCAGATGGTAAGAGATATAGGAATAGTATATTACTGGATTAATAAAATTGAAACAGGAAGAAAAATGAGGTGATTTTATTTTAGAAAAACTTAGGAAAATTAATATGAAAACTGCTGTATTTATGGGAATTATTTTTTACTCTTTGACTATCTTAATCCACTTTCTTATTATAAGCAAAAGTATTCCATTCATATGGGTTAATGGTGGAAGGTCTGAATCATTCGCTGAACAGCTACCAATATCTGTTATAAATATCGTTATTTCTATTATTGGAGTAGTTTTTACGTTGATTGTTGGTAGAATTAAACTATATAAATACAAAAGAGGAATAACCGTTATATGTTGGTTTTTTGTTGTACTTTGGTCTTTTGGATTTATACAACAATTGTTTGGAACACCTTTTGAAAAAATGGTTTGTTCGTTAGTATTGCTTATTGGAGTTATCTCGAACTTGCGTATGGCGATTGAAAAAAAATAGATGTAACTATTTAATTAATAAGTTTGTGAACAATTACACTTAAACTAAAGGGTAGCTTTAGTGAAATAAGAAATAATTGATTTTATGATTAAGAGCATATTTAGTTATTCCAGAAAAGGGCGTTTTAATGGAATAACAATCACAGAAATAATCAAACTTTTTTATAAAAATAAGATTTAAATCTACTAGATAAGAATCCATTTTGATTAATCTTTTCAAAATAGATGCTTTTTATTTATCGCAAAATACCGGTTTGTGAGATGCTTTTGATTAAACTTTATTTTAAAATTACATTTAATTTAAGTCACCAATATAGATTAGATGATTGCATAAATTTCATATATAAGAGATTTCATTAAAAAGATTGTTGACCTAACTTGGCTTTGACCAGTAGGAAGGCAATCTTTTTACTGTTTTGATTAACTGCTATTCCATGGAACTTTTGACAAAGAGTTTCTTGAAATTAGTACATGGATGGAATAGGTATGTCATTATCTTCTCCTTTGCCCCTGCTAGTACATGTCCGTGCGCTTTTTATGAAATAGGGCATACCAATTCACTCAATTCTGTATACTTTAAAGGTTCCAAATCATATTGTGGTTTCTTTTGAAAGACCAAACACTGTTTAATTTTTAGATGGTTATATAATATTATGTGAAAATAAGAAATGGTATATTATTACTTTTTTGTTAACTGTTCAGTTATTGTCATGTATGATTAAAATATGAACGTTTACCATTTTTTTGCTATTAAAAAGACCATTTAATAGATTATAAGAAAGCGGGGGAATTATAGATGTATTCTAAGATGATTATGACATCGGGGAATCCAGAGTTGACAGCTAAGATTGAAAGAATTGCGAAGGAACTTAACTTTTCAGTAACTGTTGTTGAGGGAATTTTAAACGAAGCAGCCCAAGAAGTAAAAGGACTTGTGTCCCAGGGCGGATTTGAAGTAGTGATAAGTCGGGCAGGGACTGCTAAGGAAATTGCTAAATTAGTCCAATTGCCTATTGTTCATAGTGCTTCTAGTAATTATGATATCTTAGATTCTTTTAAAAGAGCAAAAGATTTCGGAGATAAAATTTGTTTTATTACATACCCGGAAGAAGGTTTTGCCTTTAATTTTGATCAAGTAAATGAAATCGTTGGCTTTGATGTAACGATATTGCCGTATCATACATGGGATGAGCTGGTCAAACAAATAAAAAGGGCAAAAGAAATGGGAATGGAAGTAGTAGTGGGTGGCGGTATTCGGGCACATGAAATTGTTCAAAATTATGGAATGAAGAGTATGAACATTATTACAAGTGATAGAACAATTAAAAGAACATTAATCTTAGCTAGTCAAGTAGCGCAAGACCGAATATTGATTAAAAAAGAGACTGAAAGAATGAAGGCTGTTATTAATGTGACAGAAGAAGGGATTCTCTTTCTATCAAAAGAGGGTCAGATAGAAACCTTTAACCCTGCGGCCGAAAGAATTTTCGGGATAAAGGAATCATTTGTTACAGGGAAGAAAATTGAGGAAATACGAAATCCCCTCCTCTCAAATCTGTTGCGGGAAAAAAAGATTTATACGGACAATGGAAGTTTCCGGTTGCAAAATCTAATTGTTAATTATGAACCGCTTATTGTTGGATTAGATCGGATTGGCACGGTTATTATTTGCCGAGAGATTAGTAAGATTCAAAAATTAGAGAGTGAGATAAGAAGAGAATTGCATTCAAAGGGGTTAATAGCCCGTTTTACATTAGAAGATATTCGGCATAAAAGCGAGCAGATGGAACTCGCCATTAATCTTGCCAAAGAATATGCCTTGACGGATTCGACTGTTTTGATTATTGGAGAAAGCGGAACGGGGAAGGAGTTAATGGCCCAAGGTATTCATAATGCCAGCAACAGAAAGGACGGTCCTTTTGTGGCTGTTAACTGTGCAGCACTGCCAGAAAATTTAATTGAAAGTGAATTATTTGGGTATGTTGCAGGGGCCTTTACTGGTGCGAATAAGGGAGGTAAACAAGGTTTCTTTGAATTGGCCCATGGAGGAACAATTTTCCTTGATGAAATTGGAGAAATTCCTGATTTTATTCAAACAAGATTATTAAGGGTGCTTCAGGAAAGAGAAGTCATGCGAATTGGCGGTGATCGGGTGATTCCCGTTGATATTCGCGTCGTCGCAGCAACAAATCGTAAACTTTGGGATTTAGTAAAAGAAGGAAAGTTTCGGGCTGATTTGTATTTTAGACTAAATGTGCTTCATATGGGGCTTCCTGCTTTGCGATACAGAAAGGAGGATATTCCGATTCTAGTGAATTCCTTCTTACAGAAGGTGGGTTCAAAACTTTCCTTTGAAGATTTCTCTGATAGCCTAAAAAACTTTTTTATGACATACAGCTGGCCAGGGAATATTAGGCAGCTTGAAAATATTATCGAAAGAATACAGCTTGGTGTACAGGTATTTAAAGGAGAAAATGCCTTTATTAATGACATTTTAAGCGAAACAGAAGATGAAGACAGTCAGTTAAATCCAAACGAGTCAATCATGGTCCAATTTGGCACCATGGAAGAGATTGAAAAACAAGTGATTGATAGAATGATGGAATTAAATGATCATAATAAAACAGTCGTTGCAGAAAAATTGGGCATTAGCCGTACTACGTTATGGAAAAAGCTTAGTGAAAATGCTTAATTGTTAAAAATGTGAACGGAGGATAAGGGTTACGTTACTATAATGAACAGGATAATAGCGTTTTTGATTCATTTTAATAGGTATTAAATTGGCACAGTTATTGCTTATATTATTAGTGTAATCAGGACTAATTTTGGTGTGAACGGATTTTTCATCAAAGTAAAGCTGAAAATCAAATGATAGGAGGTGTTGTTATTGGATTGTGTTATTTTGGAAAAGCATCATCATTACGCAATAATTTACTTAAATGAACCTGAAACATTAAATGCGTTTAGCAGAGGATTAAAAGAACAACTATTACTCACTTTACAAGAAGTTGAAAAGGATGAGTCGATCCATATTATCATTCTTGCAGGCAAAGGAAAATCTTTTTGTGCTGGCGGGGATTTAAAGGGAATGGCACAGAAACTCACGACATTAGAGATTAAACAAGGAATGGATCAAGCAGCTAAGATTGTAGAATTAATCCGTCGAATGCCAAAGTTAGTGATTTCCGCAGTTCATGGATATGCAGCGGGAGCGGGGATGAGTCTAGCGTTAGCTTCAGATCTTATTATCGCAGAAGAAGGTTCAAAGTTTTCTTTATCATTTAAAAATGTTGGTTTAATTCCTGATTTAGGTCTTCTTTATCACCTCCCGAAAAAAGTAGGAGAGTGGAAGGCGAAAGAGTGGATTTGGAAGGGAGTCACCATTCCGGTTGAAGAAGCTTATGATTATGGATTCATCTATGAAATTGCTGAGAAAAATCAGTCCTTGGAGAGAGCGCTTGTATTGGCGGAGGATTTAAGGAGTGGTGCACTGCAAGCGTTTATCCATTCGAAATTCATTATTAATAGCTCATCATCGCTGTCCTTCGAAGAGGTTGTTCAAAAGGAGAATATGAGCCAAACATTTTTACGTACGACATTGGATTATAGTGAAGGGGTAAGGTCCTTTATTGAGAAACGAAAGCCTGAATTTACAGGAAAATGAAACTAATATTAGGTTAAAAATTTGAACGATTAAAATACAGATTGTTTAATAACGAAACAGTTAGATGAAAAATTGAGGGATTTTGATGAGGTTAAGTTTGGCATAATTCTTGCTGGTAAAATGAAGTAGGATGAAATTTTTACTATCAGAAATCAGAATATTTACACTTATTTTACGGTTTTGCATTTAATTGAAGGGGGGAATTAGGAAAATAGATAATAGAAAATATTAATTTATAAACTCCGTGTTCAACAAATATTGAAAGCGTTATATTATTTTTTCTGGCTATCAAACTATCTCATATAAGAAGGAGAAATAAATGAAAAAAATTTCATTGTATTTAGTTGTAGTTGCCATGATTATCTTAAGCGCCTGTTCGAAACCTACTGGAAATGCTGCAACGAGTAAAGCAGATGCAGATTTCCCAACGAAACCAATAGAACTTATTGTGCCATATGATGCTGGCGGAGGGACTGATCTGGCAGCAAGGGCATTAGCCAGCAAAGTCAGCGAATATTTACCAAACAAGCAAGCAGTAGTAGTAGTTAACAAGCCTGGCGGAGGAGGTACGGTAGGAAATACTCAAGTATTAAATGCAAAACCAGATGGCTATACATTATTAATGACTTCAACAGGAGCCTTATCTATCCAGCCTAATTATGGAAAAGCAACATATTCCCACGATAGTTTTGCACCTATCATGCGTGTGCTTTCTAATCCGCAAGCAATTATTGTCAAAGAAGATGCTCCTTGGGAAACATATGATGAGTGGTTAGCTTATGTGAAAAAGAATCCTGGGAAATTTACTTATGGTACTGCAGGTACAGGTCTAACTGGTCATATTGCGATGGAGGCTATATCAATGGATGAAAAAGTTAAAGCAAAACATGTTCCGTTCGATGGTGCGGGTCCAGCACTGACTGCATTGTTAGGTGGACATGTTCAGGGTGTAGTCGTTCAAGCTCAAAATCCACGAGCTTTAGTTGAATCTGGTGAGGTTCGTCCGTTAATTAACATTGGCAGTAATAAAAAAGAAGGCTTTGATGGTTTCCCTTGGACTAGCGAAAAAGTTTCAGTAGATGTTTACCATGGACTATTAGCACCTAAAGATACACCAAAGGAAGTTTTAGATATTTTGCATGATGCTTTCAAAAAAGCATTGGAGGATCCAGCTGTTATTGACAAAATTAATAAAGGTGGAGCAAATCCGGCTTATGCAGGACCAGAAGATTTTCAAAAAGAAATCACTGGAAGTTATGAGAAAAGTAGAAATGTATTAAAAGAAGTGGGATTAATTAAGTAAATCTAAAACAATTATACATGTCATCTAAATCATTAATTAGAGTAATGATTTAGATGATAGATGTTCATTCTTTTAGAAAAAAGAAAACATGATAAGGGTGGTGAGTTCGTGCTTAATAATAAAAGCGAAATAGGAGCCGGAGTGTTTTTATTCCTTTTTGCATCGGTTTTTTTTGTACAAGCTCTCGGATATGAATATTTGGGATCGTTAGGTCCAGGACCAGGTTTTTTTTCAACTTGGATAAGTGGAGCGCTTGCTATTTTATCACTTTTATATATTTATCAATCTTATAAAAAGGGTAAAACAAAAGAAAAAACAGTAGAAATAGAGGAAGAAGATAGCACATCAGAAGAAAGTGCGCCAAAAGAGAAGTCATTTGGAAAAATAGCCTATATCGTTGGATGCATGGTGTTTTACGTACTAGCACTTAATTTTTTGGGTTTTGTATTAACAACGGCGATTTTCCTTTTTGCACTGCTTTTTAAGGAATATAAATGGTATACGAGTCTTGGTATTGCTATTTTCGTATCAATCCTCTTGTTCTGGTTATTTGGATCTTTATTAAATGTGGCTTTGCCGGTTAATGTATTAGGTTGGTAAGGAAGGGAGGAAAGGTATGGAATCTTTGCAAGGACTATTGGTTGGTTTTCAGGAAGCACTAACCGTTTGGAATATTATCTATTGTATTATTGGTGTGTCAATGGGGATGTTTGTAGGTGTTTTGCCCGGGCTGGGTCCTGTTGCTGGAACAGCCCTGTTAATCCCAATGACATTTGGGATGGAACCTGTATCTGCGATTATTATGTTAGCAGGTATTTACTATGGTTCAATGTATGGCGGGACGATTACATCCGTTCTTATTAATACCCCTGGTGAATCAGCGTCTGTTATCACTTGTATCGATGGACATCAACTAGCGAAGCAGGGGAGGGGCGGAACAGCCCTAGGAGTTGCTGCAATTGGTTCCTTTGTCGGTGGAATTGTGGCCGTTTTAGGACTTACTTTTCTAGGTCCTCCATTAGCACGCTTTGCCTTAAAATTTGGTCCTCCTGAGTATTTTGCTCTCATGCTGCTTGGATTGTTATTAATTGTAGGGTTAATGGGGAAGTCAATAATAAGAGGGCTTATCGCTGCTTTATTTGGATTACTATTAGCGTTAATTGGTATGGATCCGATTTCAGGAGAATTTCGATTTACTTTTGGACAAATGAATTTAATTGAAGGTATTGATTTTGTGATTGTGGCTATGGGTCTTTTTGGAATATCAGAGATTCTTCTCAATGCTGAAAATAAAATGAAAATGGATAAGCCAGCTAAAGTTCAAGGGATGCTGCCAAGGAGAGAAGAATGGAAGCCAACAATGAAATCGGTTGGAAGAGGAACAGGTATTGGAATGTTAGTAGGATTAATACCTGGTGCGGGGGCAACTATCTCCTCCCTTATCTCTTACTCTGTTGAGAAAAAAGTGGCAAAGGATTCTTCTCGATTCGGGAAAGGGGCAGTTGAAGGAGTTGCAGGACCTGAAACGGCTAACAATGCTCATAGTGGTGCCGCCCTCATTCCACTTTTTACACTCGGTATTCCTAGTTCGCCAACGATTGCTGTATTATTAGGAGCCTTTATGATGCATGGTTTGGCTCCGGGACCACAATTATTCCAAAATAACCCTAATTTTGTTTGGGGCATTATTGCAAGTATGTTTATTGGTAATATTATCCTCCTTATTTTTAATCTTCCATTAGCAGGATTATGGGCGAAGATTGCACTTGTTCCATATAAGCTATTATTCCCATTGATTCTTATTATAACAATGGTGGGAACCTACAGTATTAATAATAGCTTGTGGGACGTAGGGTTAATGATTTTATTTGGAATCGTGGGTTATATCATGAAAAAATTAGATATTCCTGCTGCAGTAACCGTCTTAACATTTGTTTTGGGAGGTCAAATTGAGTCTTCATTTCTTCAATCACTTGCGTCATCAACAGATGGTTTTCTCATCTTCTTTATGCGCCCGATTTCTGGTACTTTAGTTGCTATCGGTTTGCTTTTACTCATTTTCAGCACATTAAATGGATTTAAAAAGAAGAAAGAATTATTAGATGGTGATTTTGAAGTTTAAATAAGTTCTCTATTAAATGGTACTTTCCAGTTTAATAACTTTTTAGAAAAGGGTATACCCTGAAAACATTGGTTCAGGTACCGCGATACACAGCAGTAGTTTATATAATAGTAAGTCGAGCTCGCAGTAATTAAAGAAGTAAAGGATTTAGTTACTGCGGGATTGAAAAAAATAAAAAGTGTTAGGTGAGGAAAATGGATAAACAGATAAACAATGGAATGAAGAATAATCCTTATTGGAAGCATATTGGCTTAAAAGAGATAGAGTTAAGGGAAGGGACTGCTATTTTAGAACTTCCCATTATCTACGAGATTACACAGAGCAGAGGTAATGTTCATGGAGGAGTGATTGCGAGTTTAGTTGATGCAGCTGTGGGTGCAGCACTTCGATCTCTCCTTCCTGATGGTAAAGCAGGGGTTACAGTGGAATTAAAAGTGAATTACCTTCGTCCTGCATCAGGTGATAAGTTGATTGCAAAAGGTCGAGTCATCAAAAAGGGCAATTCCCTTGTAGTTGGAGAAGCTACCATTTTAAATGATGAGGAAAAAGAAGTTGCTGTTGGGTTGGTAACTTATATTTTGAATTAGCTACTAGATATTTTTTATCTTCTGTACGCATCGGATTCTGGTGCTTTAATTCCTAAAATTTAATAGAAGGTGATTTGGAAGTTTAAATAAGTCCTTCCATTAAACAGGATATCACTTTCCAGTTTAATAACTTATTAGAAAATCCCTGTTTTAGATATGAAAACAGGGATTTATTGTTCTAACAAGATGTACCGATGAAAAGAGAGTAATGTTTGATATATGTATAAATCATTTTACAATGATTCATCGTGGAGGAAGTATGAAGCGGAACCTTTTATATATGGTTACTCCTTTTATTTTTATTTCAGTCTTTGCAGCAAGACCTATGACATCATTATTTGCAAACGAGTTAGATGCAACAATGTTCGAAATTGGGATGATCACTGCCTGTTATTCGATTGCACCGCTTATTATCGCCATTTTTGCCGGGCGTTATATTGATCGATATGGAGAGAGAATTCCGATATTCATTGGGTCATTAGGGTTATTTATTTCTTTATGTCTTCCATACCTTTTTCCAAGTGTTCAAATTTTATTTATTTCACAGCTCATGTTAGGTGGGTCTCAATTACTTGCTATTCTGGCCATTCAAAATGGAGTAGCGAAGTCAACAACAAATAAGAATCGTGATCGTTCAGTTGGGACATTTAGTCTTTTCTCTTCAGCTGGGATGCTAATCGGTCCTATTATTGGCGGATATGCAACCGAGCATTACGGCTTTCAGCTGTCATTTATGATTCTAGCATTTGTTCCATTTGTCCCTATGGTTCTATCTTTTTTCATTTCTAAATCTTCTAGAACTTCTTCCCTGTCAAAGAAAGAAAACTCTACGAGTATAAAAGAGTTGTTTCGAATTCCTGGCTTATCCCGATTGGTGCTGGTCAGTATGATAATCTTATCAGCCTTAGATATATTCTATGTCTATTTTCCGTTGTATGCCCAATCCATTGGATTAAGCTTTTCACAAATAGGATTACTTTTAGGAGCACAGGCGACTTCCAATGTTTTGGTAAGGATTTTTATGCCAAGATTAATCCTTATGTTTGGCAGGGTGACTGTACTGTGGATATTTATGATGATTGGTGCCATTTCTTACGGGATGATTCCGTTTCTTCATCAATTTTCTTTGCTTTTTGCCGCTTCCTTTCTATTAGGAGCAGGTCTAGGTGTCACCCAGCCATTAACGATTGTCCTCTCATACAATGTTTCCCCTCTTGGGCGAACTGGGGAGGTATTAGGAATTCGGCTGGCCTCCAACAGGCTTGGCCAAACGGTTATTCCATTTATTTTTGCTAATTTGAGTACATTAATCGGGTTAGGACCAATTTTATTTATGAAAGCGATTGTGCTCGTTGCAGGTGCATTAACGGCCCGCGGAATTATTGACAAGGTGAAGCAAGAAGAAATGTCAGAAGGAAAGGTAAAGGTTCGTTAAATAATAGACTTACTATTAAATACAAAAATAATATCGGTGAGAAACGTTATTATAAATTAGGAGGAAAAATGAATATGAATGGCAAGAACACAATCAGCGTTTTAAGTTCAGAAAAAGGTAATCAGTTCATAGACTATCAAAATATTACAGAAAGATTGGCAGCCCATGTAGCTAATGTTAGAAATGTTCAGTTGGATGAAGGGGTAGTTCATCAAGTGAAAAGAACTTGTTTAGATTATCTCTGTGCAGCAATTACAGGATCGAACACGGAGGTAAGCAGACTTGTATATGAATACTTAATAGCATCTGAAGGAAGAGGAACGACAAACCTCATTGGGTATCACTTGGGATTATCAAAAGGGAATGCTGCCTTCTTAAATGGGACGAGTGCTCATTGCCTTGATATGGACGATGGACATACAGGGGGATCGGTTCATCCTGGAACTGTTGTATATCCAGTTGTATTTGCTATAGCGCAATATGTAAAACCAACATTTGATGAATTGGTAAAAGCCATTGTCATCGGTTATGACGTTTGCCTAAGAATATCATCTGCTATTCATCCATCATCAAGGCAGCGAGGTTTTCATAATACACCAGTAGCTGGTATTTTTGGTGCTGTAGCAGCGGCAAGCGTATTATATGGATTGAGAAAGGAAGAAGTCCAGAATGCTTTTGGAATAGCTGGAAGCTTTGCCGGCGGGATTTTTGCTTTTTTAGGCACGGGATCGGAAGTGAAACGGATCCATCCTGGACAGGCTGCACGTGATGGAATTGCCGCAGTTGAACTGACAAGGAAGGGATTGTCAGGGCCGAAGGAAGTGCTGGAAGGAGAAAACGGTCTTTTTCAGGCCTTTGCAGATGGGAAAGTATCCGTGGAACGAATGTTTAAAGATATCGGTGAAACATATGAAATTATGAATATATATTTTAAGCCATATCCTTGCTGCAGGCACTTACATTCTTCGATTGATGCTGTTTATGAATTAAAAACGAATGCACAGATTCAGCCGCAAGAGATTGCTGAAATTCGTATAGGCGTTAATAAGATTGCTTATTTACATCGCCATAAGAATTGTCAAACACTGTTGGATGCACAAATGAGTTTGCCGTATGCGATTGCTGCAGCGGTGTATCATCCAGTATTGGAGGTTAATCATTTTCAACCTGAGCAGACAAAAGAAACTATTAGCAAGCTAGCGCAATTAGTTGAAGTATATGTGGATGAAGAAGCTGATCAACATTATCCTGCACAACGGGCGGCAAGGCTAGAAATCAAGCTCAAGGATAGCACGACACTGACCTGTTATGTGAAAAACCCTCTAGGAGAGCCTTCAAAACCATTAACAGATGAAAAACTAGAAATGAAATTTATTGCCAATTGTTCTTCTATTATTGGTGAAGAAAAAGCCAAGTCGATTGTACAAAATATTAAAAATCTCGAGAGGAATGTAGAAACTCTTTATTCTATTTAAATTCAATATGTAAAAGGAGGAAATAGAAATGTGCTTTGAAAATATTCTTATGTATAAAGATGGAGCTATTGGTGTAATCAAGATTAATCGGCCTGAAGTGAGAAATGCACTAGATAATCAAACCGTTAGTGAAATTGAACAAGCATTACTGCAATGGGAAAATCATGAAGGCGTGAAAGTTATTTTACTTACAGGGGAAGGAACGAAATCCTTTGCTGCAGGTGCTGATATTAGGCAGTTAAGAGAAAAGAGTGCAGCCGATGCCTTGTTACCGGGTCTTTCGGGATTATGTCAAAAGATCGAGCAAAGTACGAAAGTGACCATTGCAGCGATTAATGGTTACGCTCTTGGAGGCGGATGCGAACTAGCCATTGCCTGTGATATCCGTGTGGCTGCTTCACATGCTAAAATTGGCTTGCCAGAGCTTAGTTTATCAATCATTCCAGGTGCTGGAGGAACTCAAAGATTGTCAAGGATGCTCGGGAAAGGGACAGCTCTTGATATGATCTTAACGGGTGACATCATTACGGCGGAAAAGGCTGAAAGGATTGGCTTAGTTTCGACTGTTGTACCGATAGAGGAATTATGGGAAACAGTCGTTGGAAAAGCTCACAAAATCATTGAAAAAGGGCCAATGGCAGTAAAATTAGCGAAGATGGTGATTCATCAAGGGTATGATATAGATATAAAGGCCGCTTTAACATTAGAAAAATTTGCTCAAGCTATTCTTTTTAATTCTGATGATAAATTAGAGGGGACAACGGCCTTTTTAGAAAAGAGAACACCTCATTATCAAGGAAAGTAACATCATTTGTTCACGAACTAAACACCGCTATTTAAAAAATAAACAGACGAGCTCAAATGAGTTCGTCTGTTTTTGTTTGTTTTTTAAACAGTTGTGTTCAAATGATAAACAAGGAAGCGGAATTTTTGCATTTTTGTAAAAAGTCTTTGTTCATGATGAATGTTGAAAAATGCTTGCGGGACATGTGGTCAGATTTCTTATTTAGCATAGATAACAGGATGAACCCATGCCCCATAGGCATTCGGAGCATCAAAACCAGTGCTCGACAGTGCCAATAAAAACATTATGATAAGCGTTTATTAAAGTTGGCACGCATCTTGCTAATATTAATTATGAAAGCAATTATTTATCAATCATACCAAAAGGGGGAGAATTTAAAATGGATTTTAACTTAACTGAAGATTTACTAGAATTACAAAAATGGGCAAGAAGCCTTGCGAAGGAAAAGTTCTCAGAAAAAGCATATACATGGACAAAAAATCATGAAGTACCTTGGGAAAACGCTAAAATTCTAGCGGAAAATGGCTTAATGGGTATGACCCTTCCGATTGAGGATGGCGGTCAAGGAATGTCATTAGTAGAAGCGATTATTGTCATGGAAGAAGTAGCTAAAGTTTGTCCAAGTACAGCTGATATGCTGCAAGTCGGAAACTTCGGGGCGATTCGTCAATTGGCTGCCTATGGATCAAGAGAACTGAAACAGCGTGTCCTTCCAACGATTTTAGCTGGTGAGAAGCTTATCTCTGTTGCGATGTCAGAGCCTAACGCAGGTTCTGCGGTTACAGACTTAAAGACAAAAGCTCGTATTGAAGGCGATAAAGTCATTATTAATGGATCAAAAGTGTTTAATACACATGGACCGCATAATTCTTATTATGTTGTTTGGGTTAATTTTGGAGACAGTGTGAAAACGTGTGGTGCTGTATTAGTGGAAAGAGGCGCTCCTGGCTTTACGATTGGAAAAACGGAAACGCATATGTCTGGTGAAGAGCATTGCGCATTGTATTTTGAAGATTGTGAAGTCCCAGTTGGTAATATTTTAGTTCCTGATAATGGATTTAAACGATTGTTTACGATGTTTAACATTGAACGGATGGGAAATACATCAAGATCATTAGCATTAGCACAAGCTGCCTTTGATATGGCTGTACAGCATGCAAAGGAGAGGGAACAATTTGGACGTCCGTTAGCTGAATTCCAAGGAACTCAATGGAAAATAGCTGAAATGAAAATGAAGTTAGAAGCTGGAAGACTTCTATTATATAAAGCTGCATCAAATGCGGATAAAGGTGCTCCAAATCCTTTAGAAGCGAATATGGCAAAGGCTTATATTAATACTACTGCATTTGAAGTAGCACATGAAGCAGTTCAAATATTTGGCGGTTATGGTTATTCTACAGACTACCCGTTAGAGTACATTTTTAGAAGAGTTAGAGGTTGGATGATTGCCGGTGGGACTCCGGAAGTATTGAAAAATAAAATTGCTGAAGATGTATTGGGTATGAGATTTAGTCAAAGAAGACCAAAGACAGGGGGAGAAAAAGTTGTCACAAAGTAATGCTAGCGTTGCTGTAGAAGAACAACAACTCTTTTTAATGGAGCATGAAGGAGCCCAGCTTTTACAAGAGCTGGGGCTTCCAGTTGCACAATCCCAACTAGTTAAAACGAAGCAAGAAGCAGTTCAGTTTGCAGAGAAAATCGGATATCCTGTTGTACTGAAAGGGATGTCTAGAGATATTGTCCATAAGACAGAAGCAGGAATCGTTAAAATAAATGTCCAGAATGCGGATGAAGTGGAAGCAGCCTTTACCGAGATTATGCAGAACGCTTCAAATTACGATAATAAGGCGATCATGGCAGGAATTCTCGTACAAAAAATGGCTCCAAAAGGAACAGAATTAATCTTTGGAGTGAAAAAAGATCCTGTATTTGGGCACCAGCTTGTGATTGGATTTGGAGGAATCTTTGTTGAAATTATGAAGGATTTTGCCATGAGAATGATGCCAGTTTCACTAGAAGATGTTGAAGAAATGCTGCAAGAATTGAAAACATATCCGATTATTAAAGGCTACCGTAAACAAGAAGGATTGAATCAGAAGGTTATAGCAGACATTTGTCTTGGATTAAATGAATTAGTAGAGCAAAGACCCGAAATTGAAGAGTTAGACTTAAATCCAGTTATTTTTGCAGCCCAAGATGCTTTCATTTGTGATGTTAGGATTTTACTAGGGGATAAGAATGGAACAGGACACAAGCAAAGATCACTTGAAAATCTTGAGAAAATGATTAACCCTGCCTCTATAGCAGTGGTCGGTGCATCGGCAAACGAAAAGAAAAATGGAGGACGGCTTTTTCGCTACCTGGTTGAAAATCAATTCCCAGGCAAGCTATACCCTATAAATCCAGGTGCCTCAGAAATTAAAGGGTATAAAGCTTACGGAAATATCAGAGAGGTTCAAGAGGATATTGATTTAGCTTGTATCATTGTCGAGGCAAAAAGCGTTCCAAAAGTCATGGAGGATTGTATTGCAAAAGGTGTAAAAGCAGTTATTGTATACTCCTCCGGCTTTGCGGAAGTAGGGGAAGAAGGGAAAAAACTTCAAGAAGAGCTCTTGAATCTTGCAGAAAAAGGAAACATTCGTGTGCTTGGGCCAAATTCCATCGGGATTGCCAGCCCATCTAAAAATATTTATACCGCATTTGGAGCTGCATTAGAATCAAAAGTGAAGCCAGCGGGAAATATTGGCTTTATTTCACAAAGCGGTGCAATGGGAAGTGCCCTCTTAAGCCGTGCATGGGAACAGGGTGCCGGTTTTAGCAGATGGGTCAGTGTTGGAAATGAAGCTGACTTAACCACGACAGATTTTATCGAAATATTGGCTGAAGATGAATCAACAAAGGTGATTACTGTCTTTATGGAAGGAATAAAAGATGTCAATGCATTTGAAAAAGCAACAGCCAAAGCTTTGAAGGCAAAGAAACCAGTATTGGTGTTTAAAACAGGAAGATCCGCAGTTGGAAAAAGAGCCGTGCAATCACATACAGGTTCTATTGCAGGGGATGATGCAGTTTATTCAGCTGCTTTCCAAAAGCTAGGCGCTCTAAGAATTACGAATTTAGATGAAATGATTGATGTGTCAAGAGCCTTTACTGTTCAAAAGTTACCAAAGGGTAATCGTATTGGTGTATTGACCGCTTCAGGCGGCGCCTGCAGTGTCATTGCGGATCTGTGTTCGGAAAAGGGGTTAGTGGTTCCTGAATTAGCAGAAAGTTCAGAAATAATAAAAGAGCTCATCCCACCATTTGGTAACGCACAAAATCCAGTAGATGTGACAGCAGAAGTCATTGCTAAACCTGAAATGTTCAAAAAAGTGTTGCAAATACTTGCCGAAGATCAGGAGATTGATGGAGTCATTGTAATGTTAACCACGAATGCTGATCCGGGTGCTGCGGTTATTGCTGAAGCCATTATGAAGGTTCAGAGAGAGCAAGACAAACCGATTGTTGTTGGGCGCTTGGGAGCAGATGGTATTGCTCCAAAAGCAATGGCACTATACGAGGAAAGAAATTTCCCTGTCTACGCGTCTCCAGAACGAGTCGTGAGTGTCATGAATTATCTAGTGAAATATAGTCAATTGCTAAAAAATGATATAGACCTCTATTGAATACGATGTTTGCCTGCGTGAAAGAAGAAAGCAATGAAACGAACCTTTCACGCAGGATTGATTAAAAAGCATAATGAGAACGGAGCGGAAACGATGAAGAAAATAGCTGTAATCGGAAGCGGCCTAATGGGAACGGGAATTGCCTATGCCGCTAGTGTGAATCATTTTCAAGTACAGCTTCAGGATATTAGCACGAAAGCATTAGAGAAAGCTGAAGCTTATCTTAAGGCAGAAATGAAAAAAGCTGTTGAACGAGGATTTATGACAGCAGAAGAAGAAATCGAAAGCTTTAACCGAATTACCTTTACAACAAGTATAGAGGAAGCAGCAGGGGAGGCAGATCTTGTCATTGAGGCAGTCCTCGAGAAGATGGATCTAAAAATCGAAATCTTTAAAAAGCTGGATGACATTTGCCCAGAACACGCAATCCTGGCGACCAATACGTCCACGATGAGCCCTACTGAAATTGCAGCCCAAACGTCAAGGCCTGATAAATGTATCGCCATGCATTTCTTCAATCCACCTCACAAAATGAAACTCGTGGAAATCATCAGAGGGTTAAATACATCGGATGAAACCTATGAATTAGTTAGGCAGGTTGCAGAGCAAATGAAAAAGGAAACCGTTGAAGTCAATGAATTTCCCGGATTTGTCACAAGCCGAATGAATTGCTTAATAGGGAATGAAGCGATGAATATGCTGATGGAAGGTGTCGCATCTGCTGCAGATATTGATAAAGCCATCAAATTAGGATTAAACCATCCAATGGGGCCGCTTGAAATGGCAGATCTTGTAGGGTTGGATACGCGGCTTCGTAATATGGAATATTTGTATCAAACCTTAGGAGAAAAATATCGACCATGCCCACTTATAACAAAATATGTGAAGGCTGGAAGACTTGGAAAGAAATCAGGAATTGGTTTCTATGATTATCGTAATGAGGTGGAAAGCAAATGAGAAATGCAGTTATTGTTGATTCAGTTAGAACAGCTATCGGTCGTTTAGGCGGCAGTTTAAAAGATGTCGAAGTAGATTATCTGTCAGCAAAAGTATTGGATGAAATTATCCTCCGTACAGGGATTGATAAAAATCAAGTGGATGAAGTGATTTTAGGACAAGGTAAACAAAGTGCTGATTCTTCTAATCTAGCAAGACTTTCATTATTGCGGGCTGGATATCCAATAGAAGTACCAGGCTACACTATTCATCGTCAATGTGGTTCAGGACTTCAAGCCATTAACAATGCCGTGCAGCAGATTCAATGCGGGCTGTCAGATGTGGTTGTTGCTGGCGGTGCGGAAAGCATGAGCACTGCCCCTTATTATCTTCGAAATGCTCGATATGGATATGGTGCTGGGAACGGTGAGATTTTAGATCCAAATACGGAAAGTCAGCCTAGGTCACAGCCAATAGATGTTTATGGGAAATTGAATATGGGAATCACAGCAGAAAATTTAGCGGAAAAATATCATATTTCCCGTGCTGAACAGGATGAATTTGCTGCCCGCAGTCAAGAGTTGGCTCTATCAGCTATAGAAAAGGGTATTTTTAATAAAGAGATTGTTCCATTTGAGATAAAAGGGAAAAAACAAACGGTTGTATTTGATCGAGACGAACATCCACGTCAAACATCCTATGAGAAACTCTCTACCTTAAAGCCTGTTTTTAAAGCTGATGGAACCGTTACAGCTGGAAATAGCAGTGGGAGAAATGATGGTGCTTCGGCATTGCTTGTTATGTCAGAAGAATCGGCAGCAAAACAAGGATTACAGCCAAAGGCAAGAGTGATTGCACAAGCAGCATCTGGTGTTTCTCCAGAAATCATGGGAATTGGACCTGTTCCTTCTACATTGAAGGCATTAAGAATGGCAGGGCTAACCTTTGATGATATTGGCTTGATTGAATTAAACGAAGCTTTCTCGGCCCAAGCATTGTCCGTTATAAAAGAATGGAATATAGGCTGGGATAAAGTCAATGTAAACGGCGGTGCCATTGCTCTTGGCCACCCGATTGGAGCATCAGGCGCTATCTTAATGACAAAATTATTGCACCAAATGGAAAGACACGGCGAAAAGTATGGCCTAGTAACTCTTTGTATTGCTGGAGGTCTAGGTATTACGACAATCGTTGAGAATTTACAAATTTAATTATAAAGGGATTTATTAAAGGGTATGAATTTCCATTTGGTGAAGCGTTGGAAAGGAAAATAGTCAGGGAATAGCGATTGTATAACTTTTCTTCATATCAGTGAAAGTGGCGGCACAGTACCGTCGAAGCTTGTAATGAACGTGAAGGGATAGCCACTAGACTAATAAAAGATTCATTTACCATGTAGGACAGTTCTTCAATGATTAATAAGGTTCTTGTAAGACTAATAGAGGTTCAGCTACAAAAGCCGATTAGAGAGGCAGTTCTCTAATCGGCTTTTTCATGTATTAATGTCTAACCTAAGGCTTTAAAATCACCTTGATACAATCATCTTGTTTATTGTTAAAGATTGTATAACCATGCGCGGCTTCCTCTAGTGGAAGCTTATGCGTAATAATAGCAGTCGGATCAATTTTCCCTTTTACAATTTGTTCGTATAGGGTTGGCATATAGCTGCGAGCATGAGCTTGGCCCATTTTTAATGTAATATTTCGAGTGAAGAATGGCCCTAATGGAAACATATTATATAATCCGCCATAAACCCCTGTAAGTTGGACAGTTCCGCATTTTTTTACGGCTTTTGTGGCGATTTGTATAGGCCCGAGTGTTCCTCCTTGCAGCTTTAATTTTTGTTCGACATATTCAAGCGGTGATTTTTTTCCATCCATACCGACACAATCAATAACAACATCGGCTCCTCCTTTTGTTAATTCTTTTAAGGTTTCGCCCATATCATCATATTGTGTAAAATCGAAAATCTCTGTTCGATTCATTTTTTTTGAATGGTTTAGTCGATAGTCGAAATAATCAACTGCAATGACGCGTTCGGCTCCTTTTTGCCAAGCGAATTGTTGAGCCATTAAGCCAACTGGTCCACAACCTAATACGATAACAGTATCTCCTTTTTTGACACCAGCATGTTCAACACTCCAATATGCGGTCGGCAAAACATCGGATAAAAATAAAAGCTGTTCGTCCTCTAGTTCACATTCTTCGGGGATGAGAAAAGGTGTGTAATTTCCGAATGGAACTCGAAGATATTCCGCTTGTCCCCCTGGATAATTTCCAAATTTTTCAGAGTATCCAAGATAACCACCGGAGTCATAGTGAGGGTTTGCATTGTCACATTGACTTTCTAAATGTTGGTCACAATACGGGCAAGTCCCGCAGGCAACAGTAAACGGAATGACAACACGGTCTCCTTTTTTTACTTTTGTTACGTCTGGTCCCACTTCTTCTACAATTCCCATTGGTTCATGACCAATGACATAACCGATAGGGAGTGGAAAGTTTCCTTGGTACAGATGCAAATCTGAGCCGCAAATAGCAGTCGAGGTGATTTTGACAATCACATCTTGAGAGTCAACGATTTTAGGATTCTCTACTTCCTTTACAGCGATAGACTGCTTACCTTGATAGGTTACAGCTTTCATAATTGGCAGCACCTCCTAAGTCAATTAAGATTCCTTTTATGATTGAAAAAAAGAGTAAACCAAAACAGTTCACTCTTTAAGAAAACTCTTCAGTTTTCATAAAATACTTTATCCTTTTATTCCTTGAAGCCATTCTTGATAACATTCATCGCATAGTGTTTCATCTCTATGTTCATCAGTAACATGGAACGTCACATGATGAATTCCATTTTCTTGAATATCATTTGTGCAATAAAAGCATTTTTCACTCATTATAATTTCCCTCCATAAAAAGTAAGTGTTAGTAGTTTGAGACGCTAGAGCGTTTTTTATGCAGATATAGTGAGGGGGATTGCAAAGAAAATATTTTCATAAATATTTTGGTGAATTTATTAGGATGAGGGACATACGTTCTAGTGAATATTATCATTCATAATGATATTCAAAATGCTCAGAAAGCAATAAAGATGCAATATTAGCCTTTTGTATAAATAGAATATATGGTGAAAAAACTATCCTTGATTTTCAATTTAAATAACAAGGAGTTTTTTCATGGAGAATAATCTTTCATACGGAAGCGATTATAAATATATTCCTGCAACATCAATCGGTAGCGGCATTGGTATAGAGGTATTGCCGGATTTGTTTTGTTATACAGTGCAAATCGTCAATGTTATTGTAGTTGGTCGTCCTAACACGAAAGAATTTGTATTAGTAGATGCGGGTATGCCTGAATCCGCTGATAAAATTATTGAGATGGTTGAGGAACGTTTTGGAGAGAATAGTCGGCCTAAAGCTATTGTTCTAACACATGGTCATTTTGATCATGTAGGGGCGATTATTGAGTTGGTCAAGCATTGGGACATCCCTGTATATGCTCATGAATTAGAACTGCCTTTTCTAACAGGAAAAATGAGTTATCCTAAACCGGACCCGACTGTAGAAGGTGGGATGATTGCTAAAATGTCACCGATGTTTCCTAATGAGCCGATTAATTTGGGGAATCAAATAGAAGCGCTTCCTGCTGATGGAAGTGTTCCTTATATGGATGGGTTCCGTTGGATTCATACGCCAGGGCACACCCCCGGTCACGTATCTTTTTTTAGAGAGGAAGATAAGGCTTTAATTGTCGGCGATGCATTCGTTACAGTAAGGCAGGAGTTTCTTTATAAAGTACTAACACAGGAACAAGAAATCAGTGGTCCTCCTAGATATTTTACGCCGGATTGGGCAGCAACATGGGAATCTGTAAAGAAATTAGAGGCTTTGAAACCATCTATAGCTATAACAGGTCATGGTTTGCCGATGACTGGTGAACTATTAACAGATAGTTTACAAATGCTTGTACGTGAGTTTGACCGTATTGCTATTCCCGATCATGGGAGATTTATTAATAAAAATATTCATTAAATCAGCTGATTTTTTATTACGATCTTGTTTTACATAGTTTATTTTTATAAAAGAAAGGCTCCTGCTCGTGTAACAACGCAATCTCACACGAGCAGGAGCCTCAATCGTTTTATTTTTAACACATTCAAAGGAAAACAAAGGTTTCAGCCCTCTATGAGTGAGCTTAGTTGAAACGTTTAGGACTTAGTTGTTCTCGTATTAAACTGTCATAATTTCTCACCCCCTAGATTAAAAATGTAAAGAGCATCTAGGGGAGGGCAATTATGATTATTGATGGGGTTTTTTCTGGAGGCGGTATTAAAGGATTTGGTCTAGTTGGTGGACTGCAAGTTTTAGAAGAGAAAGGATATACGTTTCAAAGAACGGCTGGAACGAGTGCAGGCTCGATTATAGCAGCGTTAGTAGTTGCTGGCTATTCAAGTAAACAAATTGAAGAACTCTTTCGAAAAATAGATACCGATGATTTGTTAGATCGTCGGCGCGGTTGGTCACAACTTCCCTTTGCTAAATGGTTACTTCTGTATTGGAAGTTAGGTTTATATAAGGGAGATGCGTTAGAAGCGTGGGTTGCGGAGCAACTTAAGATGAAAGGAGTAGTCACGTTTCAAGACGTTCCACCAAACTCTTTACGAATTATCACTTCAGATATTACGAATGGTCGTTTAGTTGTCCTGCCCAATGATTTAAGTCATTACGGGATTGAATCACAATCCTTTTCGGTTGCAAAAGCGGTGCGAATGAGTTGTAGCGTGCCTTATTTCTTTGAACCTGTAAAAATTAAAACAGGGAATCAAACCAATGTATTTGTCGATGGCGGTGTTCTTAGTAATTTTCCGATGTGGTTATTTAACACAGATCGTGGAACAAGGGAAAGACCGGTTGTCGGTTTGAAGCTAACAGGTGATGAAGTGGGGAAAGCCCATGAGGTAGATGATCCAATTGAGATGTTTACAGCTTTATTTAAAACGATGACGAATGCTCATGATTCTCGTTATATTTCTAAAAAACATGTAAACAATATTGCCTTTATTCCAATGAAGGGGATCTCTGGTTTAGATTTTAAATTGAATGAGGAAAAGAAAGATGAGCTGATTCAAAGAGGTCGAGTGTATACAACTCAATTTTTGAAAAAGTGGAGCTATTGAAGAAAAGAAAAAATCGGGCTGTTAAAAGGAAGCCCGATTTTTTTTCTTATTTTTTTTGCCTTCAATAACGGTTAATTGTACATCCGACTTCTTACGAGCTTTAAGTTTATATAATGATTTAGCAGAGGACATGTTTGCTACATTATTTTGTTTCGGCTTGATTGTGCGTTCTTTCGTTCGTTTTTTAGATTGTCGAACAGCTTTTCTAAAAGCACGTTGCTCTTTTGGATTGGCTTTTCCTTGTATTAATCGAAAAATGAGATAAAAAATCCCTGCAAAGACGGCTAGCATGGCAATTTGTTTTAAAAAGCCAATCGTGTTTGTTGTAAGCTGACTAATTAAACCGAGTGCACCAAGGGCGATGATACCATAAATGACATAGGATACTATACGATTCAACAAAGACACCTCCATATGAGCATCATAAGCTAATATAGCTTGTTTTAAACACTGTTTTTTACAAATTTTAGAATAAATTATTAAATATATTTATTCTAGACAAGGTTGTTTGATTCTAACCCTTGTTCGGTCTCTCTCTCTAAGCGTAATAATTCATTGAATGAGGCGAGAGCGACTTCTACTTGATCATCGGTTGGTTCTTTCGTTGTTAACAGTTGAAGCCATAATCCAGGATAACCTAGGAAACGAAGGAAAGGAATGTCTCTTACTTTATTCGTTATTTGCAACACTTCAAAGGCTACTCCAAGTACAACTGGAATGAGTAGAATTCTGTTGACAACTCTTACCCATAGTGGATCGGTTGGTACGAGTAAATAGACAAACATTCCAACGATAACAGTGAATAAGATAAAGCTACTGCCACAGCGATAATGGAGACGAGAACTTGCTTGAACATTAGCGATAGTTAATTCCTTGCCTGCTTCAAAGCAATTGATGACTTTGTGTTCAGCACCATGATATTGGAAGACTCGCTTGATCATAGGGGTCATAGAGACAATATAAATATAACTGAGTAACAATATAAGTTTGAAGACGCTTTCTATAATAATTTGTGCGACATCGCTTTGGAAAATCGGTCTTGTCAGTTCAGCAAGAAAGACTGGAATGAGCGTAAATAATAATTTTCCAAATAAGAAGGACAGCACACCGATAACCGCGACCCCTAGCCATAAGCTTAGTTTGGAAGGCTCTTTTGTTTTTTTCGGTGTTTCATCATTTTCCAATTGCTCGGTGGAAAAATTTAGATGTTTAGAGCCCGTTGAACTTGCTTGAATAAGGGCAATAATTCCGCGTACAAAAGGTACTTTCTTTAAAGTATTCATCATAGGTGTTGATTTGCGTGGTAGATGATAGTACGCAATTGTTGAATCTGTGCGGCGAACAGCGGTTACAGTATGATGTTTACCTCCAAACATAACACCCTCTACGACTGCTTGCCCTCCATAAACAGGTTTTTGAACCTCAGACATTTCTACACCAACCTAACAGTAATTTCACGTTGTTTGCTCGTGATTGCTAATATGAGTTTTATATTTCCATCATACCGAAAAAAGTGAAAAACCTCTAGTATAACTCATGCGTTCGACATAAAAAAAGAAAATATTTCAAAAAAATCGAGGACATACTACGTAGTGGAGGTGTTTTTGTATGTCAAATAACAAAAATCGATATTATAGTAAAGGTACGCTTATAACAAATGTGTGGATTATCGGATTGGTTGGCGGTATGTTGGCAAGCTTTCTTGGGATTGTGTCTCATTATTTTCACTTTATGGAGTTTAGCCCGAACTTTATTTTAACATCGTGGTCGAATGGAGATTGGGTGAAAGCATGGCAAGGTTCATTAGTGACCATTCTTTTGTTTGGGATTATATCCATTATCATTGCTTTTATATACTATGCGTTGTTTAAGAAAATGAAGAATATGATTGCCTATATACTATTTGGTATTCTTTGGTGGGTTATTCTTCTTTTTGTCTTTGGACCAATATTTAATGATTTACCGTCTGTTGCAAAAATGTCTTCAGACTCTATTGTTACAAGTATTTGTATTTTTGCTCTATATGGTGTCTTTATCGGTTATTCTATTTCTTTTGATTATCAAGAGTATATGCATGAACAAACGGAACAAATTGAACAAACGGAGCCTCAACCAGGCAGCTAAAAAATGGAGGAACACCTGAAATAATTATGGTAAAATGATACTGCTCGGTATTTCAAAAAAGCAGGTGTGGAACATGACAAGAATTCTATTAATAAATGGACCAAATTTAAATCGCTTAGGAAAGCGTGAGCCAGCTCATTATGGAAGTGCGACACTGCGTGATGTAGAGGAAGGCTTACAAAAGCAAGCAGAAGCTTTGCAAGTGGAATTAAGTTGTTATCAGTCCAATTATGAAGGCGCAATTATTGATAAATTGCATTGGGCTGAGGACGAAGGGATCAATGGAATTATTATCAATCCAGGAGCCTATACGCATTACAGCTATGCGATTCGAGATGCGATTGCTGGTATCGATGTTCCTGTCATTGAAGTACATATTTCTAATATCCATGCTAGAGAGAGTTTTAGACATCAATCCGTTACGGCACCCGTTACAGCCGGGCAAATTGTTGGCCTTGGCGTACAAGGATATAACTTAGCAATGCAGGCAATTGTAAACATTGCAAAGGGGAGAAGCTAAATGGAAAAACTAACTCGTTTACGTGAGGCTATGGAAAAAGTCAATGTGGATGGTTTACTCATTACAAGTTCTTATAATCGCCGATATATGACTGGTTTTACAGGAAGTGCAGGTGTTGTCTTAGTTTCCTTAAAAGAAGCAAAGTTCATTACAGATTTTCGTTATGTAGAACAAGCGGGCAAACAAGCACAAGGGTATACTATCATTCAGCATAAAGGAACACTTATTGAAGAAGTAGCTAAGCAAGTAAAAGAAATGAAAATTGAAAAGCTTGGTTTTGAGCAAGAGTATGTTACTTTTTCAGCTTATAAAACTTATGAAAACGCAGTTAGTGCTAAACTTGTCCCTATCTCAGGTATTATTGAGAATTTACGCTTGATTAAGACACCGTCAGAGATTAAGATATTAAAGGAAGCGGCTAGCGTTGCAGATCGAGCATTTACACATATTTTGGACTTTATTCGTCCAGGTATTACCGAGCTTGATGTTTCGAATGAGTTGGAGTTCTTTATGAGAAAAGAAGGAGCTACTTCGTCTTCTTTCGATACAATTGTTGCATCTGGGGTCCGTTCAGCGTTGCCGCATGGTGTAGCTACAGATAAAATTATTGAAAAAGGCGACTTTGTTACATTAGACTATGGGGCATATTATAATGGATATGTGTCTGATATTACTCGAACAGTAGCAGTCGGTGAGCCGAGTGAAGAACTTATAAAAATTTATGACATTGTTTTAGAAGCGCAACTTCGTGGAATGTCTGGCATTAAGCCAGGCATGACTGGCAAAGAAGCAGATGCATTAACTCGAAATTTCATTGTAGAAAAAGGGTATGGTGAATATTTTGGCCATTCAACTGGGCACGGAATTGGTCTTGAGGTTCATGAAGGTCCAGCTTTATCGATGAAATCAGATACTATTTTGCAGTCAGGAATGATTGTCACGGTTGAACCAGGGATTTACTTACCTGGCGTTGGCGGTGTTCGGATTGAAGATGATACGATGATTACGATAGATAGCAATGAAGCACTGACCCATTCGACAAAAGAGTTAATGATTCTTTAAACATGTACATGTAGGAGGACAACAAATGATTTCTGTAAATGATTTTCGTACAGGCTTAACAATTGAAGTAGATAACGGTATTTGGCAAGTTATCGATTTCCAACACGTAAAACCAGGTAAAGGGGCTGCGTTTGTACGTTCTAAACTTCGTAACCTACGTAACGGCTCAATTCAGGAAAAAACATTCCGTGCAGGTGAAAAAGTAGCGAAAGCACGTATCGAAAACCGTAAAATGCAATATTTATATGCAAGCGGTGACAGCCATGTATTCATGGATAATGAATCTTATGAGCAAATCGAGCTGCCAGCATCAAGCATCGAGCGCGAATTAAAGTTCTTAAAAGAAAACATGGAAGTACACATCATGACATTCAACAGCGAAACGTTAGGTGTTGAACTTCCAAAAACAGTTGTTCTAAAAGTAGCAGAAACAGAACCAGGCATTAAAGGAGATACATCTTCTGGCGGTACAAAAACAGCTGTTCTTGAAACAGGTCTTTCTGTTCAAGTTCCTTTCTTCATTAATGAAGGAGACGATTTAATCATTAATACAGTTGAAGGTACGTATAATTCACGTGCTTAATAAGAAACAAACAAAGGAGTCTGAGATGAATCATCTTAGACTCTTTTTGTTTGTTCTAAAGGGCCCTTGTATAATTAAATAAATCTGATTTATATGAAGGAGAGTTATAGTTTTGGATGCGAAATGTATTAAATTCTACGAATTTGGTAGTCCTCAAAATGTATTAAAAGTTGAAGATAAAAGTATAGAACCACCAAAAGATCATCAAGTCCTTGTTCGAATGTTAGCCCGGCCTATAAATCCTTCTGATTTAATACCGATTAGAGGGGCATATGCTCAGCGGATTTCTTTACCGAATATTCCTGGTTATGAAGGAGTGGGTATTGTAGAAGATGTAGGTCCTTTAGTTTCTAAAAACCTTATTGGTAAGCGTGTTTTACCTTTACGCGGGGAAGGCACGTGGCAAGAGTTTGTTAAGACATCAGCAGAATTTGCCGTTCCTATACCTGATTCTATTGATGATTTTACGGCAGCACAGATGTATATCAATCCGGTTACAGCTTGGGTAACTTGTACGGAAGTTTTAAAATTACAATCGAATGATGTTTTATTAGTTAACGCGTGTGGTTCTTCTATTGGGCATATTTTTGCTCAATTATCGAAGGTTTTAGGTTTTCGATTGATTGCAGTTACTAGAAATAATAAATATACAGAAGATTTACTTCATCTTGGTGCTTCTTATGTCATAGATACTTCTAAAGTTCCACTCTATGAAACAGTTATGGAATTAACAAATGGAATTGGTGCAGATGCTGCTATTGATTCCGTTGGAGGTTCATTTGGAAACGATTTGGCTTTTTGTGTGCACCCTAATGGGAGTTTTTTAACTATCGGTCTGTTATCAGGGGTACAAGTAAACTGGGCAGAAATTATAAGTAAAGCAAAAGTGCATGCTAATATGTTTCATTTACGGAATTGGAATAAGAATGTCTCAGCGGATAAATGGCAGGAGACCTTTAACCGCTTAATAAATCTAATAAATGATAAAAAATTACGTTTGATGATGGTAGATTCTAAGTATGACTTGTCGAATGTAAAAAAAGCTATCGATGTTGCTGAATCTTCTAAAGAAACCAAAGGAAAAGTGTTTTTAACAAGTTATTGAGTCGATTATTTTTCAAAGGGTGTCATACTTTAAGAAGGAAGTATGGCCCTTTTTATTTCAAAATATGCTCTTTCTATGCCTCTGCGCGTGTGAGAACGTAGTCTTGCACGCATAGGGGCCAAAAATCGTTCCGCTGACTAGATGGAATGTGATGATGTCCAAAAACAAATTGGACTCATATAGATTGTTAAGGAATATCGACTAGAATTAAGCGTAAATTCCTATTGTAATAAAATCAATAATCTAATATAACTATTAATACCTTGGGTAATTATAACTGTTATTCCTTTATTAACTAATCTATTATTGACCGTGTAGAATAATGTTTCTTACAATTAACATATTATCAAAGAAGAGGAGAGATGTATATGTCAGGGATTATTCGTGTAACACCAGCAGAGTTAGAAAGCATGTCTACCCGCTACAATGGTGAGAGCAGTCAAGTAGGGGAACAAATTGTCCGCCTAAATTCAATGATTAAAGAATTAGAAGGAGCTTGGGAAGGGGAAGCTAGTAGAGCATTTAGCGAGCAATACGAGGCATTAAAACCTTCATTTATTCAAATGCAGCAATTGCTTGAAGATATCGCTGTTCAGCTTAGCAATACGGGTAAAGCTCTTGCAGATGCTGACAATCAAATTGCAAGTCAAATTCGTGGTTAACTTCATCTGAAGTCTATGAAGTAAAGGAAGAGCGCCCATTCTATTGGAGGAAGGCGCTTTTTTCATTTTGAGGTGAAAAAATGTATATTGAAATAACGATAGACTTAAAGCATTATACCAATGAAGTTTTTGATTTACGCCTATCTGATTATCACTCTGTAAAAAAAGTAATCGATATTGTTTGGCAAGCCAAATCCATTTCTGAATCGCCTAGAGAAGGTTATTGGGTGCGGATACCGAACAAACGCCTTGTCCTCTCAGGAACAGAAAGGTTAATAGATCGTGGGATTACTACAGGAGACCGTCTTGAAATTATATAAGGGAGTATCCGAACATGTCAGAAAAGAAACAATCGTATCTCGAAAAGCAGCTTGAAGCGGTCATAAAAAAAGAAAAAAATACGGTTCAGATCATTTTCCAAAGAGAAAAAATTAGGTTAGATGATGCACTAGAAATGGAAATGCTTAAGTATAGTGATCCTTCTATCAAGAAGGAAATAACATTAACGGAGGCCGAATTAAAACTCGGTATTGAAACACCCTCAAGCTATCTGCCTTTTACCCAATTAAAAAAGAAAGATGAGAAGAGCCGATGGATTTTTGCTTCGCAGCTTATTAAAAAGGCCGAAAATCATTCTTTGAATCGATTACATATTATTGTATGTCCAGAAAATATTGTAGTTGATGAAAGTCTAACCCCATATTTTCTTCACTATGGGGTAAAGGAGAGCTTGCCGCCTTATGAACAGGATGAAGAAAGACTATTACAAGAATTAAGAGCAACGGTGGCAGAAATAGTCGATAAAAAGTATAGTTTTTTTCAATATTTATATTTATATCAAACGCTCGAACTTTCCCCTATGGCAGCCAAAATACTGGCTGCCAGTAATATAAATGAACTCCAAGAAAGGATTCGAGAGCATTTGACCGTCTTAGAGCAGAGGGCAAAGGAGGAGATTACGGTTACAAAGAAAAAGTGGAATGTGGCCCGTTACACAGCTCTCGGTCTTCTTATTGCGTTGGTTCCTGCTCTTCTATTTAGTTTGTATACCCTCGTACTCGCTCAACCAAAACAGTCAGCATTCATTAATAGTCAGGAAGCTTTCTTGAAGAATCAATATAGTGAAGTAATTAATTCTTTGTTGGACTACGAGGTTGAAGATATGCCAAATGTTGTTCAATATCAATTAGCACAGTCTTATATCATGGTTAGTAAGGATTTAGAGTTAAAGGACCACCAAAAGGATACTTTGCAACAGGTTATTACATTACAAACTGATCCACAATATTATGATTATTGGATTCAAATTGGAAGAGGTAATGCGAAGGAAGCTCTTGATATTGCCTATTCTCTAGAGGATATATCCATCATTATATATGGGCTATATCAATACAAAAAGGAAGTAAAGGCTGATGATGAGTTAAAGGCAGAAGAAAAACAACAGAAGCTGAAAGAGATTCAGTCTGAATTAGATCAATATGAACGAGAATGGGAAGAAGAACAAGAAAAAAGGGAAGCTGAAGAAAAGGCGAAAAAAGAAGCTGAAGCAAAAGTGAAGAATGAACAGATTCAACAAGAGAAAAGTTCTCAAAAACCTAAAGAATCAAAAGAATCGCAAACAAAGAATACGGAGTCATCTGAATCAAATTCAAATTAGGTAGATATTACAGGAGATGATAGCATGAGTAATCTCTGGTTGTTTTATGATCAATATTACCAGAGGGTGCCCTTGAGCAAAGGTCAACAGCATTCCTTAACTGTTGGTCCAGAAGCCAAACAAATGATTACATTAAGACACTATCCATTTACAGAGGGACCAATTACCATCGAAGTAGAGGAATCAGGGTTCGCGGTATGGAGAAAAGGGAGCGTGATTGGCAGGGCAAATGAAAATCATTCCTTTCAATTAAAAGAACAAGATCAGCTATTAACTATTTTTCTAACGGTATCCGATGAAACGGTAAAAACCTATTATTTAGGCTATCAGTCTGAAATTACATATTCATCATTTGACAATAAGGCAGGAATCTTTCATTCAAATTCTTTTCCCATAGAGCAAGCAAAGAACGCTTTTACTCTATTAAAGGTCGGAAATGGCTGGGTTATTGAGCCTGAGATGTCCAATCTCTATTTGAATGGAAAGAGGATTCCGCAGAAGACAGAAGTGAAAGTGGGAGACTTGCTATTGTGTCCTTTTATGACTTTTCAGCTTCTTGAAGATGATGTGTTAGAGATAAAGAGTATAGGAGATTATGAGACCGAGCTTCCGATTATACAACAGCCGCAATCTGTTATGAGCAAGAAATACCCGATGTATCGGCGAACACCAAGGATGGTGTATGAACTTCCGACAGAAAAGGTTTCTTTATCCTTTCCAGTTCAAGAGTCCGAAGATTCCAATAGGGGCCTATGGCTTATTATTATGCCACCGCTCATTATGCTAATTGTTATGGGGATTGTTGCACTTATCCAACCTAGAGGGATCTTTATTATTATTTCGATGGTTATGTTCATGACTACACTTGTCACATCAACTGTTCAATTCTTTAAAGATAAAGGAACTCAAAAAAAGCGGAAAGAACGGAGACGCCGAATTTACAATCATTATTTAGAGAATAAAAGAAATGAGCTATTAGAACTATCCGAAAAGCAAAAAGAGGTACTGCATTTTCATTTTCCATCATTCGAAAAAATGAAGTACTTGACAGAGCAACTATCGGATCGTCTGTGGGAACGTTCATTAGATAGCTATGATCTTCTTCAATTTAGACTTGGAAAAGGGACAGTGCCGGCAAGCTATCAAATCTCGATTAATTCTGGAGATATGGCAAATCGAGAGATGGATGATCTATTAGAACAATCTCAGCAAATGGAGAATGTGTATAGGGAAATAGAAGATGTTCCGATTGTTGCCGATTTATCAAAAGGGACAATCGGTTTAATCGGTAAAGAAAATGTTGTGAAAAATGAGCTTCATCAAATTATTGGACAGCTCGCTTTTTTTCATAGTTATCATGATGTACGGATGGTCTTTATTTTTGATGAAGAAGAATATAGCGATTGGGAATGGATGAAATGGCTTCCTCATTTTCAATTGCCTCATGTTCATGCAAAAGGGCTTATATATAATGAGAAAACCCGGGATCAATTGCTTTCATCCATCTACGAAATGCTGCGGGAACGTGATTCTCAGGAGGATAAAGAGAAAACAAAATTTTCCCCGCATCTCGTGTTTATTATTGCCAATCAGCAATTAATAACGGATCATGTCATCCTAGAGTATTTGGAAGGAGAACATCCATCCCTTGGACTATCCGTCATATTTGCTGCGGAAGCAAAAGAAAGTTTAACAGAGCATATTCATACTCTCGTCAGATATATCAATGATGAAGAGGGAGATATTTTAATCCAAGATAAAAAAGCCGTGTCGATTCCATTTAGACTCGATGCTCATCAACAAAAAGGCAATGAAAGGTTCGCTCGTCTACTTAAAACATTGAATCACCAAGTAGGAGTGACGAATTCTATTCCTAACAGTGTTTCTTTTTTACAAATGATGCATATGCAAGATGTAGATCAATTACCGATTAAGCAAAACTGGCTGACGAATGAATCAGCCAAGTCTTTAGCTGCTCCAATCGGTTTAAAGGGAAAAAAAGATGTTGTGGAACTGAACTTGCATGAAAAAGCACACGGGCCGCATGGACTGCTTGCTGGAACGACAGGGTCGGGGAAAAGTGAGTTTTTACAAACATACATCTTGTCATTAGCTGTTCATTTTCATCCACATGAAGTTGCCTTTTTACTTATTGACTATAAAGGCGGCGGAATGGCGCAGCCTTTTAAAAATATGCCGCATCTACTTGGAACGATTACGAATATTGAAGGAAGTAAAAACTTCAGTGAACGAGCACTTGCTTCTATTAAAAGTGAATTAAAGAAGAGACAACGTTTGTTTGATGAATATCAGGTGAATCATATTGATGATTATACGGATTTGTATAAACAAGGTAGAGCAAAAGATCCATTACCACATTTATTTCTTATATCCGATGAATTTGCAGAGTTAAAAAGTGAAGAGCCTGACTTTATTAGGGAGCTTGTCAGTGCCGCTCGAATCGGGCGAAGTTTAGGCGTGCATTTAATTCTAGCCACACAAAAGCCTGGTGGAGTCATTGATGAACAAATTTGGAGTAACGCACGGTTTAAAGTGGCCTTGAAAGTGCAGGATGCCAATGACAGTAGAGAAATTCTTAAAAACGGCGATGCTGCAACGATTACTGAGACAGGAAGAGGCTATTTACAAGTAGGCAATAATGAAGTGTATGAGCTATTCCAGTCAGCATGGAGCGGTTCACCGTATCTCGAAGATACTTCCCAATCGGAAGATGAAATTGCTCTCGTAACGGATCTTGGTTTAATTCCATTATCGAATGTTACGACCCATGATAGAAAGAAAGTAAACAAAAAAACTGAAATGGAAGCAATTGTAGAAAAAATAGAAGGCATACAAGCTGAAATGGGAATTGAGAAACTGCCAAGTCCATGGCTGCCGCCTCTTGCTCATTGGATATCTAGAAAATCTTATCGAGCATCTAATAGAAATGAAATTAGTTTCGCCTTAGTAGATGAGCCCGAGAAGCAAAGTCAAACCGCCTTTCATTATGATGTGCTTGATGATGGAAATATAGGGATTTTTGGCTCTTCAGGATACGGGAAATCCTATACGGTCATCACTCTTTTACTTAGTATGGCGGAAAGATTCAGCCCTGAAGAAATGTATTATTACTTGTTTGATTTTGGAAATGGTACTCTTCTTCCATTAAAGCAGCTTCCACATACAGCCGACTTTTTCTTAATGGATGAAGGGCGAAAGATTGAGAAGTTTATGAATCTATTAAAAGGTGAAATCGCACAAAGAAAGCAACTATTCCAACAGCAGGAAGTAAACAGTATTAAAATGTTTAATCAATTAAGTGATGAGAAACTGCCGCTTCTTTTTATTGCGATTGATAATTTTGATTTGATAAAAGAAGAAATGCAGGAACTTGAAGCACAAATTACACAATTTGCAAGGGATGGTCAGTCGTTAGGGATTTATATGATTTTTACGGCTACAAGGATTAATGCAGTTCGTCAACCTCTTATGAATAATTTGAAGACGAAAATTGTTCATTACTTAATGGACAGCGGTGAAGCTTACTCTATATTAGGGAGAATTCCTTTTACACCTGAACCGATTCCAGGCAGAGCGATTATTAGGAAAGATGAGTCCTATTTTTCGCAAGTATTTTTGCCAACGGAAGGTAAGGATGATTATGAAGTACTGGAATCAATCAAACAAGATGTTCAGTTGTTGAAAGCAAAATATGAAGGCTTTAATGGGCCTAAACCGGTTCCAATGCTGCCATCTGAATTAACGATGTTGAACTTTACATCATATATAGAGAAAGCTCAGACGATTGGCAAATTCCCTATTGGTCTTGACGAAGAGTCGGTTCAACCGGTTTATATCGATTTTGCGAAAAATAAACATTGTATCGTTCTTGGTCCAGCGCAAAAAGGGAAGACCAACGTTCTAAAGGTATTAGTAAATTCTTTAATCGCTCAGGGAACAGAATCAGTAGGAGTATTTGATTCATTTGATCGAGGATTATCGAGTTATTCATCAGAGCAAGCTGTCACGTATTTAGAAACGAAAGAGCAAATTACAGATTGGTTGAGTCATATTGAACATCTGTTAGCGGGAAGAGAACAGGATTATCTCGCAAACATTCAACAAGGTCCTGTAAGAACGGAATATTCACCAATTGTACTCGTTATTGATGGGTATTCACGATTCTCTCAATCTATTGACAGTTTGTTGCAGGATCGAATTTCAAAGCTTATGAAAAATTACAGCCACCTTGGTTTCCACGTATTTGTTTCTGGAAGTAATAATGACTTAACAAAAGGGTATGATTCATTAACCGTTGAAATTAAGCAGATTCGTCAAGCTGTTGTATTAATGAAAAAATCAGAACAAACGTTATTTACCTTATCGTATGAGCGAAAAGAAGAGGAAATCTATCCGGGGTATGGCTATTATGTCATTAATGGCAAGGAGACGAAAATACAAATTCCATTATGCTCTACTGAAACGAGGGTTTATTTATGATAAGTAAAACAAGATATATGATGAAAATGATTTTAGTTATAATTCTTATTCTTGCCACCCCGGCAGTCTTCTTTGGTTCTATTGGTGATCACCCTTTCCAAGTTAGGGAAAACGCAACGCGTACAATCGCCGTAGTAAATGAAGATATAAAGGCAGAGAAGGAAAATAAAGCGATCGATTTTGGGACGCAAATTATGACCATTCTTGAAGAGGATTCCAATTATCAATGGGTGGCAATGAGCCGAAGCGCTGCGGTCAATGGTCTTAAAAACACAAAGTACGATGCAGTCGTTTATATTCCTTCCGATTTTTCGAGTAATATTATGACGTACGAAGATAAACAACCAGATAAAGCTAAATTTGAGTATGATGTTCAAGAACAATTAAATGTCGTGAACCGTGAGAAAGTGTTGCGTGAAATGGAGCGTGCGACTAATCGTGTCAATGGAAAAATATCTACGTTGTATTGGATGTACATTTCACAAGATCTAGAAGGTGTTCGAGGTCATTTTGATGAGATTGTACAGAAAGAAATTGACTTCCAAAAGGCGATGTTAGCATTTTATAGTCCAAGTTCGAAAAGTCTGGCTGGTGAGATCGAGCAGCAAAAAAACATGCTTGAAAGTATTCAAACAGCAACGAAGTCACTAGATAAAGCGGCTCCGAACAGAATCGATAATATTAATCAATTTGAACAGAATTTAACAGCATTTGTTGAATTTGTAGAAAAATATAAAGAATATCAAGAAGCTCAGCAGCAAATATTGCAGCAATTGCAAGAGGAAAGCCTTGGAACAATTGAGGCATTTGCTTCCAATCAGATTCCGACCTTGACGGATTCTATCAATTCTTTTAATCAACAAGGCGGACAGCTGTCCCTTGAACTAGAAGAAATGGGGAAACAGTTAGAAGAAAATAGTGAAAATGTTAATAACCTTTCTGCTATTCGATTAGATCAAATCGATCGTCAGAAGGAGGAGTTGATTGCCTACTTTAGAGAACGAGAGACAGAATCTCTGAATCAGGCAGTGAACAAGCTTCAGACTTTAAAATCGGAATTAACGAACGGACCTCAACAACCAGATAATCAGGGAGCAGCGGATACTGCTCAAACCCCGACCGAACAATCATCGGCGGGAACTGTTAACACGGAAAAAGAACGAGAAGAATTACAGTCGATTGCTAAAGAGCTGAATGATATAAAGACGAACTTAGAAGCGATTGCTGAACCGCAACCAGAGCAGGTAACTGCTACGATTAACAGTATACCGCTGTTGGCAGAGCGAATGTCTAAGGTGGAACAACAGCTTGCTGCGATGGACGCTGAGGAAAATCCATTACAGCCAATTGTGGATGAACTAAATGCAAAGATTAAAGATTTATTAGATAATGCTAATTCCCAAGTTGATCAAATGGATGAATTGATTGAGGAGATTAAGAAGAAAGAGCAAGCGGTTCTTGCTTCTCCTGTTTTAACTCAGGAGAAAAAGGATGTGTTATCCACTGTATTTTCCAAAGAGATTGAAGGTGGATCTTCAAATGCTATTTTGAATTATTATGCTGGACTTGTTCAATTAGAAACATTGTTACAAGATAGCTTGAATGCAAGTAATGAAAATCTTCAAGCTGTACAGGAAAGAATTAGTCCAATTCTTGGGATAAACGAGCAAGAACAAACTATGTGGAATGAGCTTTCTACAGATATGCCATCAGCAACAGGACAAATAACGACTTTACAAGAGCAATTGAATACGTTTTTAGCAGGATACAGTGAAGAGGTTGAAGAACAACATTCTACTATTATGGAAGATTTATCTTCACTTGAAGACAGCTCCGAGCAAATAATGAATCATGTTCAATTCATTTCTGCTGATGCTCCGGCTTCAACGGAAGAAGTGGATGGACAGTCCGTCGTTACTCATCAGAAGGGTCTTGCGCAAGAAATGGCTATGATTCATGATTTAGTGAATTCTCTTGGAGACAGTCAAGATCAAATTGTTACGTATACAGATGACCTGCAATCAAAGGTTGAGAATGTACAACAAGATGCCAATACGCTTAATAATAAATGGGCAGCAAATGTGGATACAACCAAAATGTTCCGAGATGATATTTTTAATGTTTTAGGAAATGCGTATGTAGATGGCCAAAAGAATGGGCCGGTTTATGATCATTTAGCCCAACCGCTTCAAATTAGCGGAGATAGCACGTCGAAGAAGGAAGAAAAGAATATACCGCCTGTTATCATCCTGGTCATTGTGTTAATTGCTAGTTTATTAATTGGATATTTCAGTCATTATTTCAAAGGGGCACCTAAACTTGTCCAAGTGGCTGTGTTTGCGCTGCTAAATTTAATTGTTGGTTTAATTATTAGCATATATGGCTTAAATATCTATCCATTAGAAGAAGTGCGAGCAATTGAATGGACGATTATGACAGTTCTTCTTCTTACTGCTGTTTCTACTATCGTTCTTGTTAGCTTTACGTTTGGAAACTTATTAGGGTGGCTGGTGAGTGTGGCGCTAGTGGTGTTCTTTGTTAGTCCATTACTTGCTTTAATAGCACCAAATATTGATTATGAAGATCCAATGTCAAAAGTATATATGTCGATTCAATATGAACCTGAATCGTTATTTATTCCAGCTGTTACTGTGTTAATGGGCATCATTGTCGTTCTGACCGTTATTCCGTTAGCTATACAAATCTGGAAGAATAAACGAGCAAGAAGTATCGAAGAGGAAGAGTCATATGAAGCTTAATCGAAGGATGATGTTTGCTTTGTTGCTTCCTATGAGTCTCTTTATAAACGCAAATGTGACAGAGGCAGCTGCACCTGATCTTGAAACACTAACACCGAATGAGTATGAAAAAAAAGAGTTTAAGGAAAATACAGAGTATTTACATGAAAAGGCACTATATGAAAATAAGCAATCCATTCCGGAACAGCAAAAGGAATTAACGTTTGAACTTCCAACGTCTAATGCTAATGAAGAAATATTAAATCAGTTATTCGTTGGAGAGATAAACGCCCAACATACCATTGCTGAGAAAGCCGAACAAATGAATCTTTTTTCGGATAAGAAACCAGAGGACCTTCGGCTTAAAGACAAAAGTGAACATCCTCCGAATCGACAAATACAATTAATGATTATAATTGGCTTACTAGCCATTGGACTGATGGTAATGCTCGTTTTGCTTATTCCTAAAATGGTGCAAGGAAACCAGCAATTGAAGTGAGGGATAAGCGAGCTGAGGGAAGAATTAAGCCTTCTCTCAGCTCGTCTTATTTTAAAGAATGCCTTTACGTTCTTCCCCCACTGATGGAAGTTTCACTTTACAGGAGGTGTAAATATGAGTTTTTCAGACGCACTTAATCAAATTTACAATGAGATTTCCAGTCAATCGGCAGCTATAGATGAAAAAATTTCCCGGCTAGAGCAAGCGAAACAGAAAATAAAGGAAGAACAATATATTAGTTTGCAAGAAATCCCGAAAATTCTAGAACCTCAACTAGGTGCTTTATGGACGGGGAGCCGCTCAAATTCTTTTGATAATTCTAGAGAGAAAGCCCATACAGCGATGGTCACCATCATCAATGATGATTATGATGACTACGTGCAAAGTATTGAAAATAAAATCAATCTATTAAAGGTGGAACGCAGCATATTGGACTTTACAAGTGGATTGGCTAATGAAGCGAGTCAATTGATAGGGAAGGGAGAAGAGGTATTCGATGAGTTAGAAAGTAAAATCAGTGATTTGAAAGGGAGGCTGTTTTAATGCAAAATATCAAACTGGATTATTCAGAAGTGATTCAACAATTAAATGATGTGAAAAAGAAGCTTAGTGAATTACATCTCCCAAGTCCTTCTGAAACAGAACTTGGACAGAATCAGCTTACATTTACAAAAGAATGGCTTCAAAGAGAAGAGAATCTACAAAAAATGGTTATACAGTATATGCAGGCCGTTCAAAAAAACGTGGAAGATACATATGCGAATGTAGACATTTTGAAAAAACAAGATGAAGCGATCGTTAAATAATGTAAAGGGGCTTTATGAACAATGGAAATGAAAATATATGAAGCCGACACGTTGGTTCATTCTGTTGAAGAACGTGCCAAGCAATATAAAGCATTAAAAGATCAATTTCAGCAATTAAAAATAGAGTTTGCTAAGATTGTAGATAATGGGAATTTTCTCGGCAACGGAGCAGAAGCCATCAAAGGCTTTTACCAAGCACAAATCGATGTAGCGAATGTATGGATTCAACTCATTGACCAGCAGGTAGCTTTTTTCGAAGGTATTCAAGGAATGACAGAAGATGTTCAACTATCAGGAGACACCGTTGTAAAAGTACCTTTCCTAGAAGAAAATTTGTCCCAATCTAATCAGTTAGCGAAAGAAATGGTCACCCAGCAGCAAGAAGATCTCCAGCAAATCTTTAACGATATTGAAGATTTAATTTCCCTCCAGGTGTTCTCTAAGGAAGAATTTGATGAAAACATCAACGAGGCCGAAAAAGAACGCAATGAAACCATTCAAAAAGTCAATAAGCTAGATGAAGATTTAACGACAGAATATGCGCTATCTGAACAAACAGAAACGTATGTCTATGCTCTGTTCAATCAACTGATAGAGGCGACCAGAAAGGGAGAGAACATATCTCCTCTCTACTTTAATGCTAAAGCGTATAAGACGAGTGAAATCTATCAGCTGAAAGATGATGTAGCGAAGCAAACGAATCAATATTTGACCTTCAAAAAGGATCAGCACGAAGCAAGAGAGCTAGCCAAAGAAATCGAAGCTAAGGAAAACCGCCCATGGTACGAAAAAGCGTGGGAGGCGACAAAAACCTTTACAGGTGAAATCACCGGCTATTATGATACTAAGAGAGCCGTAGAAGGTGTTGATCCTGTAACAGGCCGAAAGCTATCCGAAGCTGAACGAATCACAGCGGGAGCCATGGCCGCAGCAGGCTTTATCCCTGTCGTCGGCTGGGCTGGAAGAGCGTTCAAAGGTGGAAAAGCAATTTATTCAACAGCTAAAGGAATGGATGCCGCAAGCACTGCTCTCGATGCCTACAAAACATCCAAGTCTCTATCTATTCTACAAAAAAGCGAGATGGGCATTTACGGTTTAGTCTCGGCTAACGGACTAAGCGAAGCGATGCTCGGTAAGGATATGTTTGGGAATGAGCTGACGGATGAGCAGAGGCAGAATAGTCTATTGACGGCACTTGGGATTATTGGGGTTGCGGGAGCAGCTCACTATATAGATAATCGTTCAGTGAAGAAAAATAGCGAAATTGTGCAAGGTAAAAACGGTGAGGTCAACGAAAATATAAAAACAAGTGAAGGTATTCAAAAGATTATTCATGAAAATGGATATCAAGTAGATGAATTTAAAGAGTTATTGCATCCTGATAGAGTATTAACTATTGCTGAGAAAAATAAAGTAAGTGCTATAAGAAGTCAAATTGGAATTCCATCAGATGATACAATGATGGCTAAAGTAATACCACAGAGTGATATTTATAAATACTTATATAATGAGTATAATAGCGTAAGGGGTTTTTCGGCAGTTAAAGAGCATTCAAAGAAGTTAGAAACTTTATATGACAACTTTGAAGGTGCTCGACTAGATTATAATAACACTGCATTTAAAGTAACAAATGGTGTGGATGGAATTTCCCAATCTGTGGGAGAACCTGATAAGTTTTATGGGGTAATTGAGTACCGACTAAATGATTCTAGTAAGATATCAATTCCAGATTGGGAAGCTAAACCAGATTCGTACCCATATACAGGAAGAGGTTTCACTGGAAGTAAAGAAGTGGTTTTACCGGAGTATTACCAAAGCGAAAGAAGTTTCGTAAAAGGGGATATATTAAAGATAGTAGATGCAAAGAATGGAGAGTTAGCTCTTACATTTATTTATGATAATAAATTAAAAACATGGATGAGAATGGATTGAGGTGGAAAAATGATAAGAACATATGGAGTATATGGTAATAAAGAGTATGAACTTGAAGTTAATGACGGTCAATTAGAGTTAACTAGTCATGATCTTAATGATAAGCAAAATGGATTTACTGAATATGTGGACGTCTTAGGAAATAAACATAATGATTTGCTGATAAAATTAGTAAAAATAGATGAATTAAAACTGGCTTTTGAGGTTCAGTTGAAGGTTAAATATAAAGGAAATGAATATGAAACTTACTCGTTAGGCATGCGTAATTTAGAAGAAAATAGAATTTCCCTTGTTAGTATGGATAGTGATGATGTGGAGAAATATGGATTTGAGAAGCAAGAGCAGTTCGTGTTTAAAAAGGAAGTTAGTTTAGACGATATAGAAGCCCTTATTGAAATAAAGAAGCCAATATTAACATTTAAAGAAAATCTAGAGAGTAGAAGTGTCATACCGGGGAATTTAGTGAGAGAGTATCTTAAAAGATTGGAATAGACTATGAAATATATAGAGGGAGATCTGGCGAATTATTATGGCTAGGTCTTTTTCTTTTATACTTAACAAACAAAAAATGGAAGAGGAGTTGACTTTAGAATGAAGAAGTAAAACCTTTACAGGTGAAATCACCGGCTATAATGATACTAAGAGAGCCGCGGAAGGGGTTGACCCCGTAACAGGCAGAAAACTATCCGAAGCCGAACGAATCACAGCGGGAGCCATGGCCGCAGCAGGCTTTATCCCCGTCGTCGGCTGGGCTGGAAGAGCATTCAAAGGCGGAAAAGCCATCTATTCAACAGCTAAAGGAATGGATGCCGCGAATCATGCTCTCGATGCCTACAAAACATCCAAGTCTCTATCTATTCTACAAAAAAGTGAGATGGGCATCTACGGTTTAGTCTCGGCTAACGGACTAAGCGAAGCGATGCTTGGTAAGGATATGTTTGGGAATGAGCTGACGGATGAACAGCGCCAGCAAAGCTTGATGACGGCACTGGGGATTGTCGGGGTTGCGGGAGCAGCGAAGCTTGTAGACAAAGCCGGAACGAACGTCCCATACAGCAAGGCATACATACAACAGCAAGTCCAACACGCTCAAACAATCCTTAAGGATATGGGAAGAGCCGGCTATGACACGTTAAAAAATGTTGGGAAATCAGGAGCCTTCACAGCCAAGGCAATCGGCAGAGAACTTGGAAAAGTAGAAGTCCCTACCCATATCAAAGCCGAGCAATTACTTGCCAGCAACGGAACGAGATTTGTTCATGTTGGGGTGGATAAGACGCAGATCAAGGATATTGTTCAGCAGTTTGCGGTGGAGAAGAGTTCGGGGAATACGATTGATAAGGGTATGGTTAAGGATAAACCATTTGGTAAGTATTCAACAGCTATTGATGATAAAGTAAAAGTCATTGAAAAAGTAGATTTAGCAGATTGGATAAGTGAGTCATTTACTGACGGTAACTACAGAACTGTGGTTACAGAAGAAAATATCACATTCTATAGGACTTATGGTGGCGGTGCAAAAGCAGGTGGAGCATTTGTCACTACTAGCCCAGCTGGAAATAGAATAAATGCAAAAATAAGTACAGCATTAGTGCCTGATTGGAAAAATTCTAGGCAATATGAAGCGGTTATAGAAGTACCAAAAGGACAAATTTTAAATATAGGTAGAGTGGAGAAACAGTATACAAAAACTGGAGCATTACTAGAAGGCGATGGAGACCAAATATTACTACCACAAGGATGGCCCTCTGAATGGATAAAAGAGACACGAGAGGTTCCTAGTAGATAGGAGAATATAAATGGATAAGAAAAAGCAGTTAATTGACCAAATAAAAGTTGTGATGAATAAATTTGAGGAAGAGTATGCTAAAGATATAAATAGTGGTGTTTTACAGCTTATATATATAAGATATAAGAAGGCATTAGAAATATTAGAAAATAATGAGGATATTAAAGGGATAAATATTTTAGGTGGTGTACGTGCATATATGGATAGCTACAATGACTATCAAAATACACTATTAGGAGAATTGCATAAGGCTGAAAAGATAATTAAAGAATTATGATGAATGAATTATTTGAAGTTATCCAGGATGATTATCAAGAGTATTTAAATAAAAATAGAGGATATAGATATGCTATTGCTAGGGCCTTTAACGAGAATCTTGATATGGGTAATATAGAGGATTTTATTGTTTATACCGCTATTGGTGAAATATTGATTACGCATGATAAAGTATTCAACGGATATCTTGAAGCTATAACAAATAAATTAAATAGTTTCAATCCTAAAGAAGCGTCAGGAGAATTGACAGCCGTAGAGATAGAGGATTTATCTAAAAGAATTAAAGAAGTATTAGAGGGGCTCAATCATGTTGAAGTAGATTATGAGCCTAATACAGACAATAGAGATTAAAAATGAAGAACCTTTGGGAATAGTGAATTTATTCTCATAAGGTTCTTCTTTAGTATTCAGCGGTCAATTAGATTATTTTTAATAACCGCAGAAGGTTCAGCCACTTGTTTACTTTGATGGGCAGATGAGTAAATCTATCATCAATGATAATTAGATTAGTCGGTATGTCCGTTATTTTTAATTTCTTGCTGATTAAACTGATTAAATCATTCAATTCGATTTCGTGGATGTTATCTAAAATATTCCTGCCAAGCATATTCGTTCCAATTTTCTTTTGAACCTTGTTTAGTGTTTCGATATTCAATAGGTACACATTTCTAAAATCAATTTCACTTAGTTTGTTTTTGAACGTGTTTTCATCATACATAAATCTGTTGAAATAATTTTTGGGGCTCATAAAGATTCTGTATTGGTAGTAATCATCATCTGTACAGAAGAGAGTTGAGTGGCAATGATTGCATTCAATTTCTCCTACTTGTCCATATCGTGAGCCACTGTAATGGAAAAGCCCGCTCACCTGCTGGTTACAGTTTAGACAAAAAGCAGGAGTAATGTGTGCATCGACTATATACGCACTTTTGGATTGTAAATCCATATGCACAACAATATTAATATTCATTTCTTCATTAATATCTTCTATATATCTGATTCCCATAAAATCCCCTCTTAGTTTAAAAGATTTTCTCCATTCTTTACATTGCTGTTTAGATGTGTTGTTATCCCACGGTTTATTTTCCTCTCTTAGCCTAGCATACTTTTCGAAAGCTTGTCATGAATGCTAAGCGATTTGCATACATATTAGGGAAATGGTGGATACAGGAGGAACGTTAGATGGAATCAGTACTTGCTCTTTTGCCTAAAAAAATTCAAGATCCGCTTCTTAGAGTACCACCGGATATTTTGTCGCGCAGTGAAGAGGTACGCATTCGTGTTGGAAAACCAATTGAAGTAACTGTGGCGGGGCAGCCATATTTTATTCCTTATGAAGTAAGTGCACGGGATGCGGAACAATTATTAAGTCATTTGAGTCAGTTTTCGTTATATACATTAGAAGAGGAATTGAAGCGCGGCTATATAACAATTGCTGGTGGACATCGTGTTGGTCTTGCAGGCAAGGTTATTTTAGAAAACGGTACAGTAAAAGCAATTCGTGATATTTCTTCATTTAATATTCGTATTGCACGGCAAAAGATTGGTGTTGCCGAATCGCTTATTCCTTCTATATATAACGATCAATGGCATCATACATTGATTATCGGTGCACCGCAAACTGGAAAAACGACCGTTCTTCGTGATATTGCAAGAATTATGTCTACAGGTCATGAGCCGCTCAATATCCCTGCTAAAAAGGTAGGAATTGTCGATGAGCGTTCTGAAATTGCCGGCTGCGTTCATGGTGTACCGCAGTTAGAGTTTGGGATTCGCGTCGATGTGTTAGACGGATGTCCGAAAGCAGAAGGAATGATGATGATGATCCGGTCGATGTCACCGGATATATTAGTTGTGGACGAGATTGGTAGACAAGAAGATGCGTCGGCTGTTTTAGATGCAGTAAATGCGGGAATTAAACTCATTATTACAACGCATGGTCATACATTTCAAGAAGTTCAAAAACGTCCCTTTATTGCGAATCTGTTAGCTCAAAATATTTTTGAACGCTTTATTGAAATTAGACGAGATGATAAAGGAAATCGGAGCTATCATATTTTGAATGAAAAAGGACAACAGTTGTACGTGAAGGCAGGTGCTGGACTTCATGTTTAAATTGTTAGGCGCAGCGATTATTATCATGGCTACCACTTGGGCTGGTTTTGAGGCTGCCCGAAAATTAAGTACAAGGCCCCGGCAATTACGGCAACTAAAAGTCGCTTTGCAATCACTCGAAGCGGAAATTATGTACGGGCATACCCCGTTGAAAGAAGCCGCGCAAAAATTACAAAAACAGCTGCCCAAGCCGCTGAATCATTTGTTTGCTGCGTTTGCTAAACGGCTTGATCAAGGGGAAACAACGGTTAAAGAAGCATGGGATGAAAGTTTAACAGAAGTGTGGAGCGCTCTTTCTTTAAAGCAAGGAGAGTATGAAATTCTTACGCAATTTGGAGAAATGTTAGGTAAAAGCGATAAGTACCACCAGCAAAAGCAAATTATGCTGACAATGGCTCATTTAGACCGTGAAGAGAGCGAAGCTATTGACCTGCAAGGAAAGTACGAAAAAATGATGAAAAGTCTTGGTTTTTTATCAGGGTTATTATTAATCATTTTGCTGATGTAGCAGAAGTGGGAGGAATGGAAGATGGGCATTGAAGTAGACATCATTTTTAAAATCGCAGGAGTGGGCTTAGTTGTCGCCTTTTTGCATACGATTCTTGATCAAGTTGGAAAAAAAGAATATGCCCAGTGGGTTACTTTATTCGGCTTTATTTATATTTTGTTTATGGTTGCTTCTATTGTAGAAGATTTATTTCAAAAAATTAAATCGGTCTTTTTGTTCCAGTAAAGGAGGGGATGCGTCATTGAGATCATAAAGATTGTAGGGATTGCTCTCGTGGCTGCTTTTCTTGCTTTAGTTGTAAAAGAACAAAAGCCGAATTTTGCTTTTTTATTAGTTGTTTTTGTAGGCTGTTCTATTTTCTTGTTTTTAGCAGACAAAATTTATGAAATTATTATGATGCTTGAAAAGCTGGCCATTAATGCAAATGTAAATACGGTTTACTTAGAAACGATTCTTAAAATTATCGGCATTGCCTATATTGCTGAATTTGCCTCTCAGATTACGAAAGATGCCGGCCTTGGCTCATTGGCTTCTAAAATTGAGTTAAGTGGGAAAATTTTAATTTTAGCGATGGCCATTCCGATTTTAACGGTCATTATCGAAACCATCTTACAGATGCTCCCAAGTTAATGAACAATTTCTACTAGTCGATGAGGTGAAGTTATGAAGCAGCGGCATCTTTTTTTTATCGTCGTATACACGCTGTTCCTTTTTTTTCAAACGACCGTTGGACAGGCTGCTGAAGAAGATGAATTGAAACAAGAGCCAATTATGCAGTCGGATTTAGTACAAGATCAACTTGAGAGAATTGACTTTGATGAGTTAAAAACCTTTTGGGATAGCGTAATTACGGAGTATGGTGGTTTTTTGCCAGAAAGTCAAAAAGGCAGCTTTATGGATTTTGTAAGTGGAGAGAAGCAATTTTCCTTTAGCGAGTGGTTTAAAGGCATTGCTAAGTTTGTCTTTCATGAGCTGCTTGTGAATGGAAAGCTGCTTGGTTCGCTTCTTTTGCTGACAATCTTTAGTATGTTTTTGCAATCTTTACAAAATGCTTTTGAACAAAGCTCCATTAGTAAAGTCGCGTATGCCATTGTGTATATGGTGCTTATTATATTAGCGTTAAATAGCTTTCATGTAGCAATGGAATATACGAAAGAGACCATTAACATGATGACTTCTTTTCTAATGGCGCTTATCCCATTGTTACTTGCGCTAATTGCTACTTCAGGAGGGCTCATTTCAGCCGCCTTCTTTCACCCGCTTTTGATGTTTCTGATGAATACAAGCGGTATTTTAGTTCAATATGTCGTGCTGCCGCTCTTGTTTTTTTCGGCAATTTTAAGCATTGTTAGCACACTTACCGATCATTATAAAGCGACACAGCTTGCCCAGTTATTGCGAAACTTTGCCATCGGTATTCTCGGTGCATTTATGACGGTTTTTCTTGGGGTCATTTCCGTACAAGGAACTTCTTCGGCTGTAGCTGATGGCGTGACGATTCGGACAGCTAAGTTTATAACAGGAAATTTTATTCCGGTGGTTGGCCGAATGTTCACCGATGCTACAGATACGGTCATTAATGCATCGGTCTTATTAAAAAATACAGTGGGAATGGCTGGAGTGGTTATTTTATTAGCGATTATCACATTTCCTGCACTTAAAATTTTAATGATTTCATTTATCTATAAGTTAGCGGCGAGTTTACTGCAGCCGCTTGGTGGAGGACCGGTTATTGCTTGTCTCGGTATTATTAGCAAAAGTATCATCTTTATTTTTGCGGCGCTTGCGATTGTTTCACTTATGTTTTTTTTAAGTATTACCGTTATTATTGCTGCGGGGAATATTACGCTCATGGTTCGTTAGAGAGGAGGAGATATCGTGGATTTTTTAGCTAGTTGGATCTCGAATATTATTATCTTTATTCTATTAGCGACCGTAATCGATATGCTTCTTCCGAACTCAGCTCTGCAAAAGTATTCAAAAATGGTGATTGGGCTGCTGCTTATAGCGGTTATTATTACCCCAATTTTACGTTTACTTCATACAAATTTTGACGATGTTCTAGCCTCTGCGACGATTCAATTTGAACAGGGAGAGGCTCAGTCACTTGGAAATTTAACAGAATCGAAGAAAAAAGAAATACAAGCTGCCCAAAGTGCATATATTTTAGAACAAATGGCTGTCCAATTACAGGCAGAGGCAGAAGAGGAGCTGATGGAGAAGTATCAAATGGAGATTCAGGATATTCAGGTAACTGTTAAGGATGAAGAGAAACCGGAACCAGAGAATTTACAGCATATTACGATTAGCCTATCAGAAGTAAAAGAGGATGAAACCATTGAAGCCATTGCGAAGGTAGAGATTGATACAAAGCGTGCTCTTGTGACAGATGATGCACGCTATGCAGATGTGAAACAATTCCTAGCAAATACTTGGTCCATTGATGAAGAAATGATTCAAATTGCCGGGGAAAGGAGGGACTAAACCATTGAAAAATGAAAAAGGTCCATTATCCTGGCTCACTCAATTTTTGAACAAACATAAAAATCAAAAGGATAAGAAGCCATCACTCTATGTATATGTCTTTATCATCGTTCTACTTGGAATGGGGATTATGATGGTCGGTAATTTATTTACGGCTAATCAACCGGAACAAAATGAGAAACTTCAATCCGTATTTAACAATAAGGAAGAACCAAAGGACACCGAAGTATTTGGTCAGAAAAACGAATCAGAATTTAAAACAACACGAGAGTATGAAGTGTATTTACAAAATGAGATGAAGGAAGCGCTGGAGATGATTGCGGGTGTCAGGGATGTGAAAGTTGTCATCTATGTGGATGCAACAGAGAAAAAAGAATTTGAAAGAAATAAAGTAACCCAAAAACAGGTGACAGAAGAAGCTGATCAAGAAGGCGGGAAGCGAACGGTAGAAGATACTTCGATTGATGAACAGCTCGTTATTATAAAAAATGGTGATAAAGAGGGTCCAATTGTTACACAAACGAAAAAGCCTAGTGTTAGCGGTGTACTAGTTGTTGCCAAAGGTGCTGAAAATATCCAAATTAAAAAATGGATTGTAGAGGCGGTAACTCGTGCTTTAGATGTACCAAGCCATCGCGTATCTGTAATGCCTAAAAAATAGGAGGGTGTACAATTATGTTATTGAAAAAACAAACAGTATGGTTATTAACGATGTTAAGTCTTGTCGTCGTATTATCTGTCTATTATTTAACATCTCCTGAAAGTGTAGAAAATGCAGCCACAACCGAACAGCAAAAGAATGAACAAAATGAAAATGCTATGGTTGGAGACGAAATGGAATCAGAATCAGAATCAGTAGAGAAGCCTGATGCAAATGACACAAAGAAAGAAGAACAATCAGATACAAAGTCAGACACAAAATCAGATGAGAAAGCGGAAAAAGATTCTGAAGCATCCGTAGCGATTACTTCTGGAGACGATACATTTGACGCTTTACGTATGCAAATTGATGATGAACGATCTAAATTAAGCCAAGAATTAACAGAAAAAATGGGGAATACAGAGCTAAGTACGGAGGAAAGAAACGCTGCTTATGAAGCAGTCGAACAATTAAGTGAGATTAAGGTAAAGGAAAATATTTTAGAAGGAATGATTGTTTCGCTAGATTTTGATGCGGCTCTTGTACGTGTGGATGGGGACGATGTGAAGGTGACGGTAAAAGCTGAAGAGCAATCGGCAGCTGATGCAAATAAAATTATGCGCCTTGTTCGAGGAGAAATAGAAGAGGCTAACGATATTTCTGTAGAATTTCAGGTAGGGAAATAAGGAAAGAAATAGGATGATCTGATACACAACAGTTTTATAGATTAAAAGAGTAAAGCTTTAGTCCCTTTCGTAATAAAAGAAAGGGACTTTTTTTGAAATTTATTAGGAAATATAAGGGATGAGATAGAGGGA
>NZ_JBALMU010000017.1:15768-18316 GCF_036962285.1 Bacillus sp. JJ634 | reverse complement strand
ATTCAGGGATTTGAACAATTAAGTTGTCTTATTGAAGAAAAGCACTCAATCGTTGAATAGGCAGATACGCTTTTATTGCATATTATCTTTGAACTGTGCAATGATTTTGTTACTAATAACCTTAATTAAGAAGGGTGTACTACTCTTGTATGTACATAAAAATTCAGCGAAATATAGCCTGTAATTTCCTAAATTTCGCTTGTATAGTTACGGTATTATATTTTTTAAGGGAGTGTTTTATTTGTTTTTTAAGCTTACAAAAGAGCAGCAACAATTAATGATTTCTGACATTCAATATTTCTTTTCACAAGAAAGAGACGAAGAAATAACTGAATTTGCTGCAGAAAGAGTATTAGACTTCGTTAAGGAGTCCCTTGCTCCTCATTTCTATAACGCTGCTGTGCTAGATGCTAAACAAGTAGTTGAACAGCAAATTTCTTCACTTGAAGATGAACTATTAACGCTTGAACGTCCAATAAAAAGATAAATAACTTTTTCAAGAGTGAATTTGATCATAATTCACTCTTTTTAGTGTGTGGAATCATTTAATCAAACTGAACCTTCTTCAACCTGCCCTGTTTACCTTTTAAACTATTTCTTGAAGAGGCAGCTGTACAAGGAAGTCGTCTTATACAGCTTTTAGTTTTCCATAAAAAAAGCTTTTCTCTCTGTAGTAATCCATTGCTGTAAATCGTCCTGACTGCGTTGGACGAGTCGATTAACTAATACATCATGCCATACATAATCCTCTAATAAATAAATATGAATAGGATCATCTGTATAAAAGGCCATACAGCGTTCATTAAAGGAAGGCCCATAAATCATTTCTTTCGCATCTATCGAAAGAATAAACCAGTGCTCACTAGAAGTGGCTTCCGTGAAAGGGGTGATGCGATGAACGTCTACATGTTTAACTGGATTTTCAACATGCAGGGTGATACCTTGCACGGTAACTCGAGCAGCCGCCTCTTTCAAATCCTCCTTCAGCACATCGTACATATCGTCCCACATTGAAATAACAACGCGTTTTTCTGCTTTTTTAAGCAATACCTGACAGTAGCTAATAATCGTTTCACGATCCTTTAATGTCATGACACGATTGTCGGGCTTTTTGTCTGTTAGTTCGAGCTGCTTCAATGAATCGCTGACAATTTCATAATTAGATTGCCAGTCTGATTGAGCCTTTTTTAAAAAGATCTCAACAGGCAACGGTGAATATTGCGTATTATTATTTATTTCTTCCTTCAAGACAATTCCCTTTTCAACAAGATTGCCTAAGACGTCATACACTCGTGCGCGTGGAATGCCCGAATCTTTACTAACTTGATAAGCGGTAACCGTTCCTTGTTTAACAAGAGAAACATAGGATTTAGCTTCATACTCGTTAAAGCCTAGTTTTTTTAGCTGCTGTACTATGTCTTCCACTTCTTTTCCTCCAATAGTTATTTGTCTTTATCATATCAAAATATAGATATTTACAATAATAAATATCTTAGTTACTATTATAGTAGTAACTAAGAAAAGGGTTGAGTTAGATGCTATTTGAATTAGATCCATCGTTATTAATGATCTTGCTTGTATTTGGTTTTTTAGCAGCATTTATTGATTCAGTTGTCGGCGGGGGAGGACTGATTGCCTTACCTGCATTGTTATTTACAGGTTTGACCCCAGCGGGCGCTGTAGCAACGAATAAATTAGCAGGGACAATAGGTTCTTTAACGAGTACCATTATGTTTTATCGTTCAGGAAAGCTTGATTTAAAATCGGTTTATAAGTTCTTTCCGCTTGTTTTTATTGGTTCGATGATTGGAGCTTGGACGGTTCATTTGATGAACCCTGAAGTACTAAAGCCATTGATGCTTGTCATGCTTGCAGCTGTTGCCATTTATACGATTTTCAAGAAAGATTGGGGCAATAATTCTACTTATAAAAAATTATCCATTCGCGACTTTATTATTTTTATGATTTTGCTCACTGCTATTGGTTTCTACGATGGATTTCTAGGTCCCGGAACAGGTTCGTTTTTAATCTTTGCTTTTTTAATGATGGGCTTTGATTTTTTAAAGGCGGCAGGGAATGCGAAGTTTTTAAACTTTGGCAGTAATATTGCGGCCTTGTTAATGTTTATGTATTTAGGACAAATCAATTATGCCTATGGTTTAGTGATGGGACTTGCGCAAATTGCTGGAGCGATCTGCGGCTCAAAATTTGCGATTAAACGAGGAAGCGGTTATGTCCGTGCATTATTTATCGTAGTAACTTTTTTATTGTTAGCTAAAAATGTTTACGATTATCTTAAGTGAGGGCTATGTTATAGGATGATCCAAAAATTGTTGTGTGATTGATAATGTTATTTAACTGAACCCAAGTAACACGAAGGCTGTCCCAAAAGTCATGAAAAATGGCTTTTGGGGCAGCCTTCCTTTTTTGCCGTCCTCGAAGTGGGTTAAATGATAAAAGTGGGGAATTAAGACAGTAAAATAACCTTTACCGAAGTCATGAAGGCCAAAAATGAGAAATCCGCTCAGGGAAATGTCCTTCAACGGAG
>NZ_JBALMU010000017.1:474-15684 GCF_036962285.1 Bacillus sp. JJ634 | reverse complement strand
ATGAAGGCCCAAAAAGAGAAATTCAGCGAGTAAAATGTCCTTCAACGGAGTAATGAAGGCCCAAAAAGAGAAATTCAGCTAGGGAAATGTCCTTCATCAGGGTAATAAAGGAGCGTGATTCAAAAAGACATACATGTGTCTCTTTGAATCACGCTCTCTTTAATTAGCATAAAATCATGCCAAATCCTCTATTTTTTCTTCAACTTATACAACTCCCCAGTCGTTTTTCCTTTGTAGGTCGTTTTGATTAGCCCGATGTTTTTAGCGTAATACATTTTTACACCTTCCTCAGCCGTTACTTCGACCACTTGTTTGAAAGTACCAGCATGCGTTTTAACCGTTTTATTCACGGCCGTAATTTTATACGTGTTTAGTACGTCGCCTTCATAGATGATTTTCCAAGAGTAACCTACTTTGACCGGATATTTAATGAGCGCGTTATGAGTGTGTGGATCATCGGGATGAACGGTATATAGTCCATCTTTTGTTTCCCTTAAATACCATTGATATGTTGTTTTGTCAGGCATTGTCGTTGTCCAGAGCAACCAGCCTTTTCCGAAGTATTCGTGAGTATATTTCTTGCCGTTGCTTTTTTCGGTGTACAAGCCGTCTTCATACTTATACACATAAATTTTATTTGGATCTTGTTGATAGCTAGCTTGCGTGGAGGTGAATTTTAAATACTTAGTCGCCACAAACGCTTTTTTCTTATTGTAGCGAATTTCAGACCAGCCGCTTTTCATTTTGGCATAAACGGTCACTTTGGCTCCTTTTTTCAGGGAACCGACCTTTTTGGATGAGGTTGATGGTTTTTCCCGAACATTTAATGTACCAGATTTAATATTAACTGTTGCAGTCAGTGTTTGTGCCGCTTCTGCTTGTTTGGATAGTGGGATATAGGCCGTAAAGATGAGGGCGAATGCGATCAGCCATTTTAATAGTTTGTTTGTCTTCATTATTTCCTCCTTATAGATTATTGAATTTATTTTACATAATTTACCATTATATAAGAATCCTCCTTTTGTTATGACTAAAAAATTGTATTCGTACATGTTTATGTAGTTTTTGAATAACTATGTAACAACATAGTCAATTAGGAGGGGAAGTATGTCACGGTTACAAGAGTTCAAGGAGTTGTTTCAACAAATGAAACAAGCATGGGAACGGAATGAGCAGGCCGCTCTTGCGATGCTGATTAGTGCGAACGGTTCTGCTTATAGACTTCCGGGGGCGAAAATGATGATGACAAGAGCTGGAGAGATGTTTGGCACCATCAGCGGGGGCTGTTTAGAAAGTGATTTATACGGATGGGCTGAACAGGCAATGGACCGGAAAACTCCACATGTGCAAACGTACAATTTAAGCGAGCAGGACATTTGGGGACTAGGAATCGGTTGCAAAGGAGTACTGAACATACTCATATTGCCGATTGAACGTGAGGATGGATTTTGGCTGAAAATAAATGAAGCTCTTGAAAGGAATCAAGCTTTCTCACTTGTGTTGGAGATTCCGACTGGAAGACGGTTAATCGTTCAAAAAGATGGAAAGAGGCTAGGGGATACAGCAAGTGTGCCAATTGAGGTAGTTGAACGGGCGAGAAGTGTCATGGAGAAGCAAACGCGTGCTGAAGTATTTGTGTATAAAGGCCATCCATATTGGATTGATGCCGTAAAACCTAGTGAATCGCTCATCGTCGCGGGTGCTGGACGAGATTCGATTCCGGTTGTGGAGCTTGCGACTAAAGCAGGCTTTGCGGTGACGGTATTAGACCCGCGTGAAGAGTTGAATAATTCTCGCTTTTTTCCTAGTGCTGCACATCATATCGTTAAACATTCTACAGCACTCTCCTCCAATGAACTGATGGATTGTTGGTGGGTCATTATGAATCATCATCAGCAGCATGATGAAGATGCCTTACAGCTTGCGCTTAACAGCCGTCCGCGCTTTGTCGGTGTGCTTGGACCGATGTCTCGAACGGAAGAAATGCTTTCCAACATTGGACGGAATTTTTCCAGTGGTCCGATTCGTTCCCCATTAGGCTTAGACTTAGGAGCGGAAACGATGGAGGAAGTGGCGATTAGTATTGTTTCTGAATTAATGGCTGTAAGAAGCGGGCAAAATCCAATGCCGCTTCACGGAAAGGTAAAAATTCATGAGTAAGATTGGAGCAGTTATCCTCGCTGCTGGTATGTCTAAACGAATGGGCAAGCCTAAACTTTTATTGCCATTGCACGGTACACCTCTTTTTCATTATGCGCTTAAAGCGTCTATTTATTATTCCTTAAGTCCAATCGTTTTAATTGCGGGCCCATATATAGAGGAAATGCGTAAGCTGCCTCATGAATTCCGTCAAATTGAAGTCCTATATAATCCAAACTACGCAACGGGAATGGCCTCTTCTTTAAAACTAGGTATGGAAGCGATGAAAGGCCGCGTCGATGCGGCGATTATTTTTTTAGCAGATCAGCCGTTTGTACCGGCTGAGGTTGCTCAAACGTTAATCGAACAATATAAGAAAACGAGAAAAGAAGGAGTTCGGATTGTACGCCCTGCTTATGAAGGGATAGTAGGTCATCCAATTTTGTTTGATGCCGAATTATTTTCAGCATTCGATTCTATAGAAGGAGATCAAGGGGGGAAAACAATTATTCAAGCACATCAGGATCGAATGAAAATCGTTTCTTTCGATTACTCTATGTGGGGGAGAGATGTGGATACTCCTGAAGACTTGATGCAAATGGAACTGTATTTGAAACAAAAGAAGTAACGGGGGAACAGTTTCCAAATATTAAAGGCTATTCAATTCATCATATCTTGAAATAATAAGGAAAAACATAGGAGAAGTGAAATGAGCAGCCAGAAAAATTACCTACTGTTATTGATTGTTTTCATGTTAACTTTCGCGTGTACTCCCTCCGTTTATGCGATGAAATGGGAAGACGAAGATACTCCAATTAGCTTTAAAATTGAAATGCTGCCTTGGGAAGAAGTGAATAAAATCATTCCTAATAAAGCGAAATTTACCATTATCGATGTTGAAACTGGACAAAAATTTAATGTTCAGCGAAGAGCAGGGAGCCAGCATGCCGATGTACAGCCATTAACGAGGAAAGATACTCGGATTATGAAGGAGATTTATCATAATCAATGGAGTTGGAAAAGAAGAGCGATTGTAATTGTCATAAAAGATCAAGTAATTGCGGCCTCGATGCATGGCATGCCGCATGGTGCTGGTGCTCTTGATAATGGTTTCTCGGGTCACTTTTGTGTTCATTTCTCAGGAAGTATCACACATCGTTTAAGAAATGAAGACCTTGCTCATAAATTAATGATTTTGAAAGCGGCCGGTAAGCTGGATGACTATACAGCGACGGTTAGTCCTTCCGAATTAATTGATATATTTGCTATGGCCGTCAATCAAGGAGATTCCAAAATATTAGCACAGACGGTATCAAATGCGCATCGTATGAAATATTTAAATAGAATTGTTAAAGATATCACATACTTGAACCTTTCGAAGGAGCGTCGTGAAGGTGAAGATGAGTTATTGCTCATTGATATACCAGCTCAGGTGGCTATTTATACGGAGAAGAGGGGCAAGGTAAAAGATACGATTCACTTTATTATTCGAAGAGAAGGCGTAACAGATCGCTGGTTTATTGACCAAGATGCTCTTTATCAGCAATTAGCTTCAATATTGGGTTAAACTCCTAAAATTAAAAGACATGATGAGTCGATTATCGGAAATAATAAAAATGCAACATATTAAAGAAAGAGGGGTTACGGATGGGACAAAATCGTCAGTTTAAACCAGGGCAAAAAGCTCCGAATAATGGAATATATGTCGAGATTGGTGAAACAGGAAGCACAGTGAACAACCCAAAACAAATCAAATTAGATGCCGGTGATTCTTTTCCTGAAACATCCAATCACAATCGAATTTGGACATATAAACGCAAACCATGAATACAAAATAGGGTGTGAAATCATGATGATTTCGTACCCTGTTTTTGTGTGAAAATCGATAAATGAAGAAAAGTCGTGGATAAACAGCCAATTTTCGTTGATAAATGGAAAAAGTCGTCGATAAATAAGGAAAAGTTGTCGATAATAATAATTCCAAACTTTACATAATCCATAAAGCTAGTATAATAAAAAATATAAAGGTCAAAGATGGTCAAATTCTTATTTGGGAGGGATTAGGATGGATCTAAATAAGATGACGGAAAGAACACAGCAAGCGTTAATACAAGGTCAGGAGTTAGCGAAAAAGCGCCGTAATCCTGAATTAACAGAGCTGCATGTACTGCACGCTTTAGCGGAGCAAGATGAAAGCATGCTGCTGCGCATATTATCGGGGTCCAGTGAGCCTTTTTCTACATTTGAGTCAGCGTTAGCGAAGGAATTGAATGGGCTGCCTGAAGTGGGCGGGACTGTGAGTCAAGTCTATATGTCGGCCTCTCTGCAGCAAATCTTAACGGCAGCCGAGCAAGAAATGGCTGCATGGGAAGATGAATATCTTTCGGTTGAGCATTTATTGTTAGCGATGTTGAAAGAAAATAAACCAAATGTGAAGCGGTTGTTTAACGCCTTTCAAATAGATTATCGTCAAGCAAAGGAAATCATTCAAGGAATAAGGGGGAACCAGCGCGTGACAAGTCAAAATCCTGAGAGCACATATGAAGTATTAAAGAAATACGGCCGCGATCTCGTTGCGGAAGTACGAAATGGCAAAATGGACCCTGTTATTGGTCGTGACGCTGAAATCCGGAATGTGATTCGTATTTTGTCTCGAAAAACGAAAAACAATCCTGTGTTAATTGGAGAACCGGGTGTAGGGAAAACAGCTATTGTCGAAGGGCTTGCCCAACGAATTGTGCGTAAAGACGTTCCAGAAGGATTAAAAGACAAAATTGTGTTTGCTCTTGATATGAGTGCGCTTGTAGCAGGTGCAAAATTCCGCGGTGAGTTTGAAGAGCGCTTAAAAGCAGTATTAAATGAAGTGAAAAAAAGCGAAGGAAATATTCTATTATTTATTGATGAACTGCATACGATTGTTGGAGCAGGACGCACAGACGGGGCTCTTGATGCAGGAAATATGTTAAAGCCTATGCTTGCGCGCGGAGAGCTGCATTGTATTGGCGCCACAACATTAGATGAGTACCGTCAATATATTGAGAAAGACCCAGCGCTTGAGCGACGTTTTCAACAAGTGCTTGTGCCTGAGCCAGATGTAGAAGATACGATTTCTATTTTACGAGGATTGAAGGAACGCTTTGAAGTCCATCATGGTGTGCGCATTCATGACCGAGCGCTTGTAGCTGCTTCTGTTCTGTCTAACCGTTATATTACCGAGCGTTTTTTACCAGATAAAGCAATTGACTTAGTTGATGAAGCTTGTGCGATGATTCGAATGGAAATTGACTCTATGCCATCAGAGCTTGATGAAATTACACGAAAAGTGATGCAGTTAGAAATTGAAGAAGCGGCGTTAAAAAATGAGTCAGATGAGCAAAGCCAAGCACGTCTTGAAGCGCTGCAAAAAGAGCTGTCTGAACTGCAAGATAAAGCGAATAGTATGAAAGCGAAATGGCAAATGGAAAAAGCTTCGCTGCAGCAAGTACAAGATATGCGCGAACAGCTTGAGAAGCTCCGCCGTGAATTAGAGCAAGCGGAAAATGACTATGACTTAAATCGTGCTGCTGAATTACGTCATGGAAAAATTCCTGAGCTTGAGAAGGAACTGGCCAAGCTTGAAGATGATGTTATAAAAGAAAAACAGGAGTCAAGGCTTCTTCGTGAAGAAGTAACAGAGGAAGAAATCGCAAGCATCGTCGCTCGTTGGACAGGTATCCCAGTCAGCAAGCTTGTCGAAGGAGAACGCGAGAAATTGCTGCGCTTATCACAAATTCTTCACGAGCGCGTTGTCGGACAAGAAGAAGCAGTCGACTTAGTATCGGATGCAGTATTACGAGCTAGAGCAGGTATTAAAGACCCAAACCGACCAATTGGTTCGTTCATTTTCCTTGGGCCAACAGGGGTAGGGAAAACCGAGCTTGTAAAAGCATTGGCAGAAACATTATTTGATAGTGAAGAGCATATGATTCGCATTGATATGTCGGAGTATATGGAAAAACATGCGGTTTCTCGCTTAATTGGAGCACCTCCAGGATATGTCGGTTTTGAGGAAGGCGGACAATTAACAGAAGCGATTCGCCGAAACCCGTATTCCGTTGTTCTATTAGATGAAATTGAAAAAGCTCATCCTGAAGTGTTTAATATTTTACTGCAGATGTTGGATGATGGCCGCATCACTGATTCACAAGGGAGAACGATTAACTGTAAAAATACCGTCATTATTATGACATCGAATATCGGCTCTCATTTCTTATTACAATCAGCGGCAGCAGATGGAGGATTAGAAGAGGAGATTAAAGACCAAGTATTTGCAGAATTGCGCGGTCATTTCCGTCCGGAATTTTTAAACCGAGTCGATGATATTGTTCTCTTTAAACCATTAACAAAAGCAGACCTTGTGAAAATTGTAGAGAAAATGATGAAGCAATTACAAAGTCGATTAGCGGAGCAAGGCTTTGCTTTACAATTAACAGAGACTGCGAAAGAACAGCTTGCGGAACAAGGCTATGATCCAGTATATGGAGCAAGACCATTAAAACGATTCATTCAAAAACATATCGAAACGAAAATTGCTCGTGAAATTATTGCGGGTACACTAGCTGGTCAATCAACGATTACGATTGATTTCGTTGACCAACAATTTACGTTACAGTCTTAACTATACAAAAAAGGTATCCGGATATAACATGGATACCTTTTTGTGTTCTTAATGATGACTCTTTTCCACAGGTTCGTTTGGAAGGATGCTTGCTACGATGATAACAAGAACTGTAACAATTACGCTTAAAATCGTTGCAACAGTAAAATCGTACGCAACTCCTGACATAGAAGAAACTACATATGTAGTCATATGAATTAACAAAAATGACCAAAAGAATGTCCACGTATAACTCATTGAATTTCACCTCACTCTAGTACAATCATTTTCATCTTATCATAATTAATATACAGTTAAAACGAGTTTTTTATAAGACTGTTAAAAAGTTGCGTGTATGGAGGGAGATGGGGAATAAAAATCGAATGTATTCTAATATAAATTTTTATGTAAATAGGCACCTCCCCCTTACATTTCTTATATGTTCACATACATTAATAGAAGTAATTTTCCTGCAAAGGAGTAGACAAAATGGAACAGCGAACTTTTCAAATTGATGACCAGTGGTGCATTGTTCATTACTCTGAACAGCCGAGCGGTTTTGCTATACTTATGATCGGTGATCGTGGTCATTTTGTTGAACAAGGAAGCAGCTTTTGGCTCCAGCACCCCGGGAGGTTACGTATTTTAGAACATTTGAAAGGCTATGGGTATACGTTATTTTCATCGAATTTTTACGGAGCTAATTGGGGAAGTATAAAGTCGGTTGAACTTGCGGCAAAGCTGTATCACAAGTTTCTAAAAAGTGAGATTGTCAACGATAAAATACACATATTAGCCGAAGGGACAGGAGCGCTTGTTGCTTTTGAATTAATGAAAAAGCTTGGTTCAAAAATTCGCTCGGTTGTGTTGATGAATCCATGTTTATCATTAAAATGGCAGTTGGAAAAAGAAAAAGAAAACAAATTGTTTTATAAGAAAGTATTATATGAAGTGGCAGAAGCGTTTGAAATTGATTATACAGAAAGTGAATCCTTTATAAATCATTCAGAAGCAATGCCGAGTTTAACATATACACCTGTACAGATTATTCATGTGTTAAATAGTTTTCAAAAAGGTCAATCTGCTCTTTATCGTCGATTGCAGCGATATAATAAAAATGTGCAGTTAGCCTATTTGCTTCCGGAGAAACGCTATAAAATTCCGTATATTATAAATAAGTTTTATAAAGAACATGAAACATATTTATAATATGAAAATATTCTCTCTGTCTGCCGCATACGATATAGGATACATGAGGGCAGGCGGGGAGGAGTTGAAATATGCAAACATCCGTTGTGATTGGGGCTTATCAGTTTGTTGGGTTTCATCTTACCAAGTACTTGCTTGACCGAGGAGAGGAAGTACTTGGTGTAGATTGGGAAGACGTGTCCGGAGAAAGTATAGAAGACAAGGAAATGGAAATAGGGAGAAATAGTAACTTCTTATATATACCGATACATAAGCTAAAGTATTTATCGCTGGAAAAGCAAAAGACCATTTATGTGTCTTGTTATGATTTAAGTAAAAGCAAACGAGACAATCAAGCTGAAATTATTGAGGTGATTGCGGCTTTTTTGAAAGACTTACACCTGAATAAGAAGTCACACATCATTATGCTTATGCCAATTGAAGAGGAGCGTTCGATGTATCAAGCTCTTTTGCAAAAAGCGGAGGAAATGTGTGCAGTTAAAGTAGTGTTTTTACCGACTGTTTATGGACCTTGGCAGCCAGAAACAATGAGTTTTGAAGCAGCGATTCGCAAGAAAGCGCCGTCGGAAGTAAAGAAGGCGATTGAAGCGGAGGATCGATTGGATGCTCTGTTTGTTGCCGATCTTCCAGAAGTGTTAGTTGAACTCGCATCTCGAGATGAAAAGAACATTCAAGTGCAAAGTGAAGCAAGCAATCAGTGGTTAGAGTGTGCTCAATTAGTATTAGAAGACGAATATACGGGCATATATAGGGAATGCTTAAGGAAGCAGCGAGGAATGATTTATACGATACAAAACAAAACAGCCCCAGCTGATGGAATAGCTATGCAGCAAAAGCATTTTCGGCGCTGGCAGCTGTTGAAAAAATGGCGAGAGCTTGAATAGCTCTTTTCTTTCAAATATAGAACGGCTAAAATGGATAATGAAAGAAAAGTGTCAAATGAGTAGGAGGAATTGAGATGAGTGAAGATAAAACGCTTGAATTTATGGCGATTGCGATGAAGTACTTCCCAGAAGCGAAAGCGCAGTTAGAGGCAAACGGCATTCCTTTTTCAATGGAAATGGCGGCTCCGTTTATGGATTTATTTAAAAAAGTCATGCAAGAAGCATATGAGCTAGGGAAAAGCGACGCTCAGCAGTAAGAAAATGAAGAGCTGTTCTAAAAGGGACAGCTTTTTTAGGTACATATCATATGCCCAAGATGGTTTTTATAGTAATCTTTAGATACCTTTTGCTTTTATTGTTGCATATCGGGCATTTTTTATATAAAATTAGTACCAGGTAATAATATTTGATATTAATTTTTTGAAAATTAATAAGGGGTTGGCATAATGAATGCTGGAATTATAGGAATTGGTCGTTATTTACCTGAAAAAATAGTAACGAACAGTGATTTGGAAAAAGTAATGGATACTTCTGATGAGTGGATTCGAACACGAACAGGAATTGAAGCAAGAAGAATAGCAAGTGATGATGTGAACACGTCGGATATGGCATATAAAGCAGCTGCAAAAGCAATTGAAAGCGCTGGCATTACTGCAGAAGATATTGATTTAATTCTCGTTTCAACGGTAACACCGGATCAATCTTTCCCATCCGTTGCCTGCATGATTCAAGAGCAGTTAGGTGCAAAAAAAGCAGCTGCGATGGATCTAAGCGCGGCTTGTGCTGGGTTTATGTATGGGGTAGTAACGGGAGAACAGTTTATTAAAAATGGTGTGTATAAACACGTCCTTATTGTCGGTGTTGAAAAGTTGTCTAAAATTACCAATTGGGAAGATCGAAATACAGCTGTTTTATTTGGCGATGGAGCCGGAGCTGTTGTTTTAGGTCCTGTATCAGAAGGCAGAGGGATTTTATCCTTTGAGCTAGGTGCTGATGGTTCAGGCGGCAAGTACTTATTACAAGAAGGCGACTTTATTGCGATGAATGGTCGCGAAGTATTTAAGTTTGCGGTTCGTCAAATGGGAGAGTCCAGCTTAAATGTACTAACAAAGGCTGGTTTAACTCGCGAAGATGTTGATTTACTAATCCCGCATCAAGCGAATATTCGTATTATGGAATCCGCTCGTGAACGATTAAATCTACCTGTGGAAAAGATGACGAAAACAATTCATAAATATGGAAATACTTCGGCTTCATCCATTCCAATTGCGATTGTGGAGGAGTTAGAAGCAGGTCGAATTAAAGATGATGATGTATTAGTCATGGTCGGATTTGGCGGCGGCTTAACATGGGGAGCCATTGCCTTAAGATGGGGTAAATAAAACAAATAACATGATCGTGAGGCTTGAAAGGAGTTAAGGGTTAGTATGACAAATCGTCGAGTAGTTGTGACTGGAATTGGTTCTTTATCTTCATTAGGAAATGATGCACATACAGCATGGGAAAATATTAAAGCAGGTAAGTCGGGTGTAGGCCCGTTAACTCGCTTAAATGCGGATGAATATCCGGTAAAAGTTGCTGCAGAAATTAAAGATTTTGATATTGAAACATACGTAGATCGAAAAGAAGCACGAAAAATGGATCGCTTCACACATTATGCAGTTGCTGCTGCATCTATGGCTGTTAAGGATGCAAAGCTTGATATTAATGAATCAAATGCCGACCGTGTTGGGGTATGGATTGGTTCAGGAATTGGCGGTCTTGAAACGTTAGAAATTCAACATGAAACGTTTTTAAAACGAGGCTATAAACGAGTAAGTCCATTCTTCGTACCTATGATGATTCCTGATATGGCTACAGGCCAAGTATCGATTTTATTAGGTGCAAAAGGAGTTAACTCTTGTACGGTAACAGCTTGTGCGACAGGTACGAATTCAATTGGGGATGCGTTTAAAGTGATTCAGCGCGGCGATGCGGATGTCATGATTTCAGGTGGAGCAGAAGCGCCGATTACGAAAATGTCCGTTGCAGGATTCTGTGCGAATACAGCACTTTCAACAAATCCAGATCCAAATACAGCAAGCAGACCATTTGATATCAACCGTGATGGATTTGTTATCGGTGAAGGAGCAGGAATTGTTGTTTTAGAAGAACTAGAGCACGCTCTAAAACGCGGTGCGAAAATTTACGCTGAAATTGCTGGATACGGTGCAACAGGTGATGCTTATCATATTACAGCTCCAGCTCCTGGCGGTGAAGGCGGGGCGCGTGCGATGAAGGCTGCGATTGCAGATGCAGGATTAGAACCTGCAGATATTCAATATATTAACGCACACGGAACAAGTACGCCATATAACGATAAATATGAAACGATGGCCATTAAAGAAGTATTCGGCGACTACGCATATAAACTAGCGGTTAGTTCAACAAAGTCGATGACTGGTCACTTACTAGGCGCAGCAGGTGGAATTGAAGCGATTTTCACGGTTCAAGCGATTCAAGAGGGAATTATCCCGCCAACGATTCATATTGAAACACCAGATCCAGAATGTGATTTAGACTATGTACCAAATGAGGCACGTAAGGCAGATATTCAAGCTGCTATCAGTAACTCATTAGGTTTTGGCGGACATAACGCAACGATTTTATTTAAGAAATATCAATAAGAAAAGCGGAGATGCCTTGGTCAGCTCGTGAAGAAAATAGGGATTGACCCGGAAGGCGCTCTTTGCCTTTCGAGGGCAATCATCTTTTTCACAGCGAGCTAGGCATCGGAGCTAGACACCAAAATATGTCGGAAATTTTATACTTTCTTATTTTTTTAAAGATACATGAGGCTGTCTCGAGGTTGAGACAGCCTTTATTTTGCTTTGTAAATAGATTATCCCGCCAATTCGTTACATAATCCCGCCAATTTTGCGGAAAAACCCGCCAATTCGTTATATAATCCCGCTAATTTCATGAAAAAACCCGCCAATTCACTTACTAGCAGCTACACGCATAAAATGACATACCTAAATGTGTGAGGTGAAGGATATGGGAATCATTCAAACAGATGAATGGATGGCTTCGGAGTTTGACCGCCCGTTAACGATGATGAACAACCTAGATATCATCGATGTCAAACCGGAACAACTGTATCGTCATTTACAAGCAAATGGAATGTACACACCAAATGAGAAAGCGAGAAAAGTCTATCATCATTTAATGAAGCAAGACGTCTGGACAAAAGCTAGGCAGTTATTTACTAGGTATAATGAGTTGTGGAATGGTCCTGATGTTCCCGTTTATATTTTTCCGCTGCAGGCACCGGGTTTTTTGCAAAAGGCAAAGGAAGCGAAGTCCGGCCTTGCGTTTCAACATGCCGTATTTCTTTTTTTAGATAGTCATATTACCGATCAAGAGCTAGAAGCAGTGTTGATTCATGAATATCATCATGTTTGCCGCTTGCATCGTACTAAGAAAGAAGCGAAGGACTATACGCTGTTAGATGCGATGGTTATGGAGGGGTTAGCAGAAAGAACGGTCGCCAAATATTTAGGAAGTAAATATTTAGCCCATTGGACTGCGTTATATCCTCAGTCCGACTATAAACGATTATGGAATCGGTATATAGAAGGGAAGTTGAACATTAATCGTTCCAATCCTCTGCACGATTCGATTATGCTTGGAAAAAAGGGGTATCCGCAGATGATTGGGTATTGGACGGGATATCAGCTTGTTAAACATGCTTCTCCATTGTCCGTTCGCCAATCGCTCGTTATTTCTGCAGAAGATATTTTAAAGAAACAAGTGCTATAGCCTAGTTTTTTCATCCAGTTTTGGAAAATTCCTTATTACCAATAGGAATAAATTTCATGCATTTTGCCTATACTGATGGACAAACAGAATTTTGTAAGTGAGGGATAGAATATGCTATATCTTCATGATGTATGGGTGAATTGGTTTGAAGGAGAAGAAAATGGCTATAATGTTTGTCATTTTCATGAATGGAGAAAAGACGATGGAATTGAGCTTTTAGATCAAGTCCCGCTTTTGAAAGTCTCCGCCTCTATGTTTCATTACATAGAAAATGACTTATCAGAGTTACCGAAATCTTTGCTCGATGATGTATATCAAAAAGCATATGCTAGAAAAAATCATGAACGAATTCAGTTAGAGTACTGCTTTGTTGTGACAGACGGCAACGGAATATTAGCAGTCGACACGATTGGATATCATATTCCGATTCGTAAAAGCCGCCTGATTCCACGCCAAGAACAAATTGTCTATGAGATGGTTGAAAACCATGAAGCATCCGATTATACATTTACTGAAAAACCGACATCTGAGAAGGAATATCATATTTTGTCGCCAGCGCCTTCATTTATGAATGGATTAACGCGAAAAGAGCGTCAATTAAAACAATTATTGTTCATGGCAATGGATCAATTATTTAATGCGAAGAATGTAGCTGAAATTCGTTATTGGTATACGGAGTGGGCTCCAGAAAAGTATGCGATGATTCAAGAATTAAACTTTGATTTAGCATGGCTTCAGCTATATGAAGAAATTAAAGAAGGATGGTCCGATAAACATTTGCAGCTTTGTGAAAACTTAGTAAAAGGACAGCCATTCTTCGAGAAGTTATGGGAAATGGAAGTTGGAGACAGTCCATCGATGCTATAAAAAACAGTGCCAGGTCAGTCTGGCGCTGTTTTTTACGCTGAATGGAAAGGATTTTCTATAAAAACTGCTCGTGTAAAGGAGATAGAAACGTGATTCCTAGCCATACTAAGAAAGATTAAAATTCCGTTAGGAGGCAATAGTATGGGAAGAGCAGATACTCCAGCAACATCCAGTAAGAAACGTTCATTACCTCAAACTCCGAAGAACTTAAAAATAGCGCCGGACTGTGTGGACGAAGAGTTCGCTCGGGAGCTCGGTGAAATTCCAAAAATAAGACCTACAAGACCTAAGTGAAGCCTTTCCTTAGTGTTAAAAAAACCCACGAACAATTTTTTCGTGGGTTTTCTGCATGCAACGAGACTTGTCTTATTTTCTTTTTCGACCAAGTCCCATGCCATTATACATTTTCTTAAGCATTTTATTTGCTTCTCTGTTTGCTTTCTCAGCACCGCGATCCAAAATTTCATCCAGCTCTTCTGAGTCAATTAAGCTGTAGAAACGTTCTTGAATCGGAACAAGTTCAGCAAGAACAACTTGAGCTAAATCGCTTTTGAAGTCGCCGTAGCCTTTGCCTTCGTACATCGCTTCAATTTCATCGTAACTTTTGCCGCTGAAGATAGAGTAAATCGCCATTAAGTTAGAGACACCTGGCTTATTCTCTTTATCATAGCGAACAATTCCTTCAGAATCAGTGACAGCGCTTTTAATATTCTTCTCGATTTGCTTTGGATCATCTAAGATGGCAATCGTCGACTTTTTATTCGGATCTGATTTACTCATTTTCTTAGTCGGCTCTTGCAGCGACATAATACGCGCTCCTGCTTTTGGTAAGCTGATTTCAGGAATTTTGAAGATGTCATTATATTTTTTATTAAATCGTTCAGCTAAATCACGAGTTAACTCAATATGCTGCTTCTGATCTTCACCTACAGGAACAAGGTCTGTATTGTACAGAAGAATGTCACCAACCATTAATGGCGGGTAAGTAAGAAGGGCAGCTAAAACGCTTTCTTTTCCTTGTGATTTGTCTTTAAATTGTGTCATTCTTTCTAATTCTCCAATGGTTGAAACACATTGGAAAATCCATCCTGCTTGTGCGTGGGCAGGAACTTCAGATTGAATGAAAATCGTCGCTTTTTCTGGATCTAAACCGACCGCTAAGTATAGTGCCGCAAGTGTTTTAATGTTTTTTCGTAACTCTAAACGATCTTGGGGAACGGTAATAGCGTGTTGGTCAACAATACAGAAAAAACAGTCGTATTCATTTTGTAATTCTACAAATTGCTTCATTGCTCCGAGATAATTTCCTAGTGTCACAGAGCCAGATGGCTGAATGCCGGAGAAAATCCTTTTCAAGTACTAGTCACTCCTCTAATTAAACGTCAATAATAAATTCTGCTTCTACTTTATTATTGTAGAGATAAATGGCTGATGAATCCAGCTTTTTGCGAAAAAAACGTTTGCTTAATAAGAGAAGGGCTATTCAGTTTCTTAGGATAGGCTTTGTTTAACAATTATTCTATTACTTTTTTGCCGTTTTCAAAGTGTGTTAAAGGACAAAATCCAGGAGTCCAGGAAGGGAAATGTCTTTTATCTGGGTTATGAAGGACAAAGTCTGGGAGTCCAGGCAGGGAAAAGTCCTTCATCTGGGTCATGAAGGACAAAGTCTGGGAG
>NZ_JBALMU010000017.1:0-390 GCF_036962285.1 Bacillus sp. JJ634 | reverse complement strand
ATCCAGAAATCAGACAAGGGAATGGGGCTGTCCATTAGATTTTCGTTGATGCTTTTTATCTTGGGACTTTTTAGACAGCCACGGGCAGGGGGCAAAAATCAGCAGCGTCCTATAAGAGAGCCTTGAATCAGGAAGTTTTCTCTGTATTTCCGCCTACTTGATTCCAATTTGTTTGAATCTTTTGGGAATGTTGATAAATATCTGCATGACGTTTGCCTCCAAATAGTTTCTCCGCAATGCCGTTTGTCAGTACACCATTTACAGCTGTAATCCCGATAATTAAACTAGCGACAATAAGGAAATCGATGAAAAAAAGAGCCATTTAAACAACTCCTTTATATGGTGATTTCGTTCAATTAGTTCATTATATGTTCGGGTTGTATTATATAG
>NZ_JBALMU010000016.1:18680-33856 GCF_036962285.1 Bacillus sp. JJ634 | reverse complement strand
CATATCACGGTAACATCTGAACAATTAGAAGATGTAGTAGAAGGTAAGATGATGTTTGATGGTTCTTCTATTACAGGTTTTTCGCCTATTAATAAATCAGATCTATATCTACAACCAGATTTAGCTACATTTGCTGTTCTTCCTTGGACGGTAGAAGAAGGATATTCGGAGGCACGATTCTTATGCTCTGTAAAAAACCCAGATGGGACGCTTTTTGAGGGAGATACAAGAAATGTACTAAAGAAAACAATGGAACGTGCAGCTGATAAAGGTTTTACGATTTCAGTAGGACCTGAGTTAGAGTTTTTCCTATTTAAAACGGATGAAAACGGTTATGCAACTCGAGAACTTGGCGATAAAGCAGGCTATTTCGAACCATCACCACATGATCTTGGAGAACGTGTTCGTTTAGAAATCTACCGTGCTTTAAAAGCGATAGGCTTTACGATTGAAGCATCTCATCATGAGGTAGCAGAAGGGCAACATGAACTTAGCTTTAAATATGCAGATGCACTAACTGCAGCAGACCGATCAACTACGTATAAATGGGTCGTGAAGACCATTGCAAAGAAATTCGGACTGCATGCTACATTTATGCCAAAGCCAGTATTCGGAATCAACGGTTCTGGTATGCACGTAAATATGTCATTCTTTGAAGGAAGCGAAAATGCATTCTTTGATCCTTCAGATGAGTTGCAACTATCCGAAAAAGCGTATCAATTTATTGCAGGGGTACTAGAAAACGTGAAGAGTTTTGCGGCAGTAACAAATCCACTAGTAAACTCTTATAAACGCTTAGTTCCAGGCTATGAAGCACCTTGTTACCTTGCTTGGTCTGCTTCTAACCGTTCAGCACTTATTCGTATTCCAGCAAAAAAAGGTCTTGCGACACGTGTAGAATTACGCTGTCCAGATCCATCAGCTAACCCTTACTTAACGTTCGCAGTCATTGCTTCTGCAGGTTTAGATGGAATCGAAAAAGGACTAGAAGCACCAGCTCCAATTAATGAAGATATCTTCCATATGACCGAAGAAAGAAAAGCGGAACTCGGAATTGACAACTTACCTGGCAGCTTAAAGGAAGCAATCAGTGAATTAGAATCAAGCGAATTTGCTTATAAAGCATTAGGCGATCACGTATATAACGAATATGTTTCTATGAAGAAAGCAGAATGGGATAGCTACCGCACAGCTGTTCATTCATGGGAAATCGAAAACTATCAATCTAAATTTTAAACTATTCAAAGCCTTGATATCTCTGGTATCGGGGCTTTTTTTATGTCGGGCGATTCGAATAGTTTTCCGCCTATTTTTTTGAATGCCCGATTTTTGCCCGGTTTTAATTAAAGAAGTAATTATTCGAGTATGTTTTTTATGTAATCTTCAGATTTATTTATTGTGCTTTCTTTAATTTTTTTACTAATGTGCGAATAAACATCAGAAGTAATTTGAATGCTACCATGACCTAATCGTTCTTGTGTATATTTCATGTCTGCGCGCCAGCTCCCAGAAGTAAAATAGCGTGAGTATGTCGTAGAGAGTGAATCGGAAGCGAAGGAAGCCCACACTTTTTGAGAATGTTCGGATTCAATGAATTGTATTTCTCTTTTGTTCTTTTCTTCCTTAATTTCTACACCATTACACGGATTCCTAGAAACTTTTCCAAGTGTTACAGCCTTTTCGAATGCATTGTGCATGGCACTGTGTACAACCTTGACCGTTTCCGGACTTAATCGTTCTTCAAGATGATTTGTAAATTTTTGATATAATACCGGCTTGACATCTTTCGGAAGAATGTCTTGGAAATAAGGGCGTATGCAAGCTTTAACATTCATTTCATGCTTATCCAAAGTCCCTTTTGCAACCGTCCTTTTTTGTATTCTTTTAGCCATATGTCTAACCATGTTTTTAATGATTTGTCTGTTTAGAGTGTGCCTTCTCACAATTTACGTTCCATTTCTTCAGCAGCAAGTGTTGCCTCCGCTTTACTGTCAAAACCTTTCTTTGACTTTTCCCTTGTTTTTCCTGAGATTGGGTCCTGATAATAGATTCTATACTCCCAGAAATCCTTATTAGAACCTTTCTTTTTTTATGAAAAAAAGTAGACCGTCATCTACTCTGCAAATTAAATTGCTAGCGCTAGAAATTTAAAGATCTTGCGTGAAACGAATGGCTTTACCAAGTATTTTAGCCGGATTATCTTCTGTCACTATGTAAGGTTCATAGGTTGGGTTATCTGGCATAAGCATAATCATACTTCCTTGTTTTTTTACACGCTTCAAAGTTGCTTCTGTATTTCCCCTGTTTTAATTAGAAACCTTGATATATCAACGTTTTCAGGGGTTAACGAGCAAGCAAGTTAATTAACCCTTATTAACCCTCTAAGTAAATGAGGTGGTAAATTGCATCCAAAACAGATATGCACTGATTTTGCTTCAATGGGATCTCCTTTAGTACTGGATGGTGACGACTTGTATATAGAGCATCCGGAAAATATCTATCCAGAACTTGAAGAGTTAGCGAAGAACTATAAATCTCGTATCGTGGCTTATTTGAAAGGCGAGTATTCAGACAATTTAGGCATCGAGCAAGATATGAACGGAAAAATAAATGATTGGCTTAAGCATGACGGTGAGGCCACCAAGATGGTTATGGAATTGACTATTGAACTTTCATATAACGGATGGAATAAAGTATCGGAGCCAATTTGCAATTATGAGAATAAAGTAATAGATAAATTATCTAAAGAAATTTTTGAACGAGCGATGGTTTATTTTAAGAATGGAGTAGTGATGGGATGAAAGGATTTATAGAAATATTAGAAAAACGTTATAATTCTTCGCGTTTAATAAATGTAAATAAAATCATATCTGTTTTAGATGATCAAATTTTTGTTGAATATCCAACAGGTGTAGAAATAATTAGACATGAAGGGACTTATGAGGAAATTAAACAAAAAATTCAAGAAGCTGTGGAGTCCTAATATGAGCGCTATCCATTACAGATACTCAGACACAGAATTAAAAAACAATCCTGGACACATTAGAAATTATTGTAGATACCAGGGAGCAAAAGAATCAGCATGTGCTTGATTACTTTCGTAAAAAGAAAGTGCCATTTAAGATTCGAACCATGAAAACATGTGATTATTCAGCGATGATTCCTAAGAATATCGAAATGGGCCTTACAAGAGATATCTACTTGACTGCTGGATTGGAACGGAAAAATGGTGTAGATGAATTAGTGGAAAGTATCAAAGACCGTAATCGTTTTGAAAATGAATTAATACGTGCTTCTAAGAATCCATTCGTCTTGATTGTGGAAGACCTAGAAGGCTATCAAAAAAATATTGAACGGTATGTATCGCAGCAAATATGATCCAAAAGCTTTGCTTGGTAGTTTAAAGACATTTGAGGTTCGGTATGGCTTTTCAACTGTTTTTCTTTCAACTAGTACAACAGGGAATTATATTTATCATCATTTTCTCTATATGGCTCGTGAACTGCTGAAAAGAGGGTTTATATGATTAGTCCGGTTCCTGTTAAACAGTTAAATAAATCGATTCAAATTCAGAAAGATTATTTCAAAGCAGAACTTTTGAAAATGGAGAAGTCTTAAACTTTAACAGTCTTGAGGATTCTAATAGAGACTGAAATCCTATTTATGCAGAAATGTTAAAAGTCATTTATAAATCCATTTGAGAAAAAGGCATCCTTTCGAGGGTGCTTTTCTTTTGTCTAAATGTTAGGAGTGAACTTATGAAGTTTGCTAATCATTTATCTAAGAAAGATATACAGAAGGTTAATCAACTTAGGAGAGCTAACACGAAGAAGGATAATCCTAAACCTAAACGCAAGAAGAAAGATAATCTAAGTCAAAGAGAGATTGAGAAACTAATGGGTACTAACAACAGAGGACTAAGAAGAAAGAAAGGTGGTGCTTGGAGTAATGGCTAGATTACCAGAGGGAAAGCAAAGGATTACTATCGGATGCTACTACACTATGAAGTTAGCAAAAGGTCCGAGCGTTAGCGTTACAATGCGACGATTATCTATGCCAGGACTGTTATGACAAGGAGACTATCAAGCTAGCCGATATGGTCCATCACATTAAAGAGCTTGCAGATTATCCACGCTTGTCATAACAAACAACATCCCGAGAAAGGAAAGCAGAAAGCGAAGACTGTTAGTAAAAAATAAAAATAATTTCTTCAAAAAGAAATCCGGAGATAATCTGATGCATATCTTTTCAAAAACAGACAGGAGTGAGTGAAGATGAGTGACAATAAAACAGTTGTGTCAGGTGGTATCTCATTCGGATGTGCATTGGCTATTTGCATATCATGGAGTATTCATAAATCAATATTGTGGGCAATCATTCACGGTTTTTTCAGTTGGTTCTATGTAATTTATTATGCGATTACTAGATAGCCCCTTTGCCTTTCAATTCAAAAACTTTCTCATTTGGGAACCGAGGGGGGACCATTGTTTGTACCGCGATGGAATTTTTTCATGAAAGGGGGAACACAAATTATGGCCGTACCAACTGCAAAGAAAATTAGAGAATATCTAGGTGAATCATATCAAGAGTCTAATGAAGAATTGATTAAATTGTACATCGAAACACATGCTTTTTACCGTCGTTTACAAAAAGAAATGAAGAAAAAAGACCTTATGTATGAATATACAAATAAGGAAGGGGCGACAAACTTAGTGAAAAATCCCCTTTCTATTGAATTGACCAAGACGGTACAAACTTTAAACAACTTGCTTAAATCACTTGGACTTACGCCAGCCCAAAGAAATTAAAAGAAGGTTTAGGATCGGGTGACGATGACGACGATTTCGACGCATTCTAAACCGTCTGAAATGGCAAAATGGTATCAAAATTGGCGTAAAGAACAAGTTAGGCAATTTTACATTCTTGAAAGGTTATCACCTACATTAAAAACAACTTGGTATACTGAGCAGGTTGTAAAAGGTAATATTAAGGCTAGTAAAAAGAATATCCAAGCGTGTCAACGGCATCTTGATGACTTAAAACGTCAAGGTACAGAAGACTTCCCCTGGGTTTTCGATGAAAAAATGACTCATCGACCGATTCGTTATATTGAAAAGTTTTGTCGTCCATCAAAAATTACAAAACAGTTTAATATTTTTGTTGATAACGATGAAATGTCATTCGTGGGTGTAGAAATTCTTAAACGAAATGAAGGGGAAATCGACCTTGAAGTATTGAAAGGGAAAGAATGTATTAGGGGTTACGATTTATCACAAACTGAAGACTTTACAAGCGCTTGTTTAGAATTTCCATTAGATGATGGTGTTTGCCTATCGTGAGTAGGCGGACGGTTTAAAAGGTGTTGGTAGCACCGATTAAACACGCTGTGCTCTTTTGTTTTGCAGTTTTTTAACTGTCCGATACTAGGAGATAAATCGCCCGAAATTTGCCCGATTTCGCATTATACATTTGGATTTATTTTAATGATGACATTTATTAGATTGCGATATTAAACGGATTTTCTAAGGACCTTGAATTGTTTTTATGTTAGAGAACGTAAATCGCACAGCTGTTCATTCATGGGAAATCGAAAACTATCAATCTAAATTCTAAACTATGCAAAGCCTTGATATCTCTAGTATCAGGGCTCTTTTTATGTAATCTTCAAATTTATTCATTGTGCTTTCTTCAATCTTTTTACTATGTTTTTAAAAGAGGACGGTTATGCTTTTTTGTTTGAATGTTGTTTACTACAACAAAAGAATCTACAAGTTTTAAGAACAACGAATATGCTAGCTTTACTGACGGAAAGCCTTTATATTTCTAATCCTGATGAAGCTGCTATTTTGAAAAAGGCCGCATTTATTGAAGATATCGCCTAAGGGCATGTTACTGGTTCGGTTAAATGTTTTAGTCTAAAAAAGAAAGAAGTGGACGAAAATCAATATCACACAGTCATGAATGGTTACACCGTAAAGAGTAAGGCGGCAAACCAAAAGCTGGACAAGCTTGATGATGAATATGTCATTAAGAGTGGCCAGGAGTTGCGTGTGAAGGGACCAATATGCTAGTATCGAATACAGCTTTCTATTATTGTATTGCGATATATCTCTTTTTAAAAAATTTCTTCTTAAGATAAACACGTTTTTAACATTTTGAAAGTGGGTATGAAAAGCATGGAAACTATTTCCGAAATATCACAGAAACCGAAAACGGATAATGAAATACTTTTTATAGGAAATACTGAAGATGAGATTTCGTTTGTGAATAGCAAAATCAACTTTGTTGGTAAAGGAAATCGGTTAATTATTGAACGTGGAGCCAAAATTAAAAATGCAACGCTAAATTTTAATCGTAATAACTCGCTCATTATCATTGGGAAATCAAATCACAATGCAACGATGAGCGTCAGTGTCTGGAATGATAATACATTTTTCCTTGGTCGCAACTATTCATTTAATGGAGCAGCGAGATTTATTCTCTCTGAGCAAAAGAATCTGTTCATCGGTCATGATAATATGTTTTCGAGTGGTGTAGTCGTTCGTTTGGCAGATCCACATTTAATCTATGATGGAACAACTCGAAAACGGATTAACCCAACAAAGAGTGTGTACCTAGGTGACCACATTTGGATCGGGCAGGACGTCATGATTCTAAAAGGAGTAGAAGTTGGTACAGGTTCAATTTTAGGTGCAAAGTCACTTGTGACAAAATCACTCCCATCAAATGTAGCAGTTGCAGGAAGTCCTGCACGTGTGGTGCGGAAAAATGTTTTTTGGGCACGTCCGTCTGTCCATGCATATACTGAAAAAGAAACGATGGATTCACAAGAGTTTCCAGATGGACGTTTTGTCTATACGTCAAAAGGCTCGACAGAAAAACATTTTGCCAAAATTGAAGAAAAGCTAAATACCGCAACTTCCGTAGAGGAGAAGACTGCTATATTAACACCTTATCTTGATGTAACAAGTAAGAATCGCTTCTTTCTTCCAGTGCCTCCTGAGAAAAAGAAAACATTTCTCGATCGAATCTTTCGCAAAGGAAGCAAGGAGTAAAATAAATTTATCTCCAAAAATAAATTTACAATCTTGTTTTTCATATGTTAGAGAATGAAAACCGCACGGCTGTTCATTTATGGGAATTGAAAACTATCAATCTCAATTTTAAACGATTCAAAGTCTTGATATCTCTAGTATCAGGGCTTTTTTAATGTTAGGCGATCATCCTTTTTGTTTGTTTGGATGTTGTTTAGTACAATGGAAAATAACAGAGAGTGTGAAGAGAAATATTAAGAAGTCATCGATAAGAACTAATCGGTTATTGAAGAGCAAGCCAAAGTATTTTCTTCTTTAGTTAAGGATGTTCCTGAAATTAAACAAATGATTATAGATGAAAGGGGGGAATAAATGATGGTTAGAATTTTTATTGATGCGGGTCATGGTGGGAAAGATTCAGGAGCAGTTGGAAATGGATTGCTCGAAAAGGATTTAACCTTGAGGATTGCTAAACGAGTAAAACAATTATTAGCTGCATATGAAAACGTAGAAGTGAAAATGAGTCGTACAAAAGATACTTATCCATCTTTATCAGAACGTACTAAGGCCGCAAATGTATGGGGAGCAGATTTTTTTCTGTCTATTCACATTAATGCTGGCGGCGGTGTTGGTTATGAGGATTTTGTGTATCCGAGTAGTTCTAAATCTATCGCTTACCAAAATGTGATTCATTCAGAAATGGTGAAGAAGATTGATATGAAAGACCGTGGAAAGAAACAAGGAAATTTGCATGTGCTTCGTGAGTCTAATATGCCTGCAATTCTTACGGAGTGTGGTTTTATTGATAATAAAGATGATGCGGCTAAATTAAAGGGTGAAGATTTCATTGAGGCAATTGCTAAAGGTCATGTAAATGGATTGGTAAAAGCATTCGATTTGAAAGAGCAGAAGGCTGATGAAGATTGTGAATACTGTATAGTTCTAAAAGGTGATACAGTATCAAAACTGGCTAAAAAGTATGATACAACTATTGCAAAAATCAAAAGTTGGAACAAGCTTGATGACAAGTATACGATTCGAATTGATCAAAAATTACGTGTGAAGTAAAATGAAGTCCTTCTTCATGATGGGAGAGGGCTTATATCCGCACCAATGCCATATAGGTTAGATGTTTTCGTAAATCCCTCTGTGAAATAGGATCTTATATCTTTTCAATCATCCTTGCCTACGATTGTCTAAATTTAATGTGTCTGATCAGCACAATCGGAAGTATTAATAAAAAGGTAGTTTAACAGATGTTTGTGATGTGAAATTTAGCCAAGATACTATTTGTGGGAGGAATATTTTATGGAACACGAATTAAAAGAGTTGATTAAAAAGTGTGATCTTGCAATAAAGCAAGAAGATTTTGATACATTGATGAATTACTATACAGATGATGCAATTTTAGTGGTAAAGCTTGGAATGATTGCACAAGGCAAAGAGGAAATCAAAAAATCGTTTATTGCAATTGCAAAATACTTTAATAACAGTATTGTACCAACACAAGGAGAAATGATTATTTTAGAAGCAGGAGATACTGCTTTAGTTTTATCTCAAACGCTACTTGATGCTGATAAAGAGGATTCGGAATATTCAATGGATAGAAGGGCAACATACGTGTTTAAGAAGAATCCACAAGGCGAATGGCTTTGTGCAATTGATAACTCATATGGTACAGAATTAATCAATAAATAGGCTTCAAAAGGATGGGGAATCTTTGATAAATAGGTTCCCCTTAATTTTATGCAAATATCAACATTAAAGTTTATCAGAGCCAAATGATAAAAAAATACATATGGGGAAGGATAAGCTTATAAATAAAGCTCATCAACTTATTAGTGCAATAAAAGGAGTATTCCCTTAATAAAGGAGGAAATAAAATGACAGAAGACAAAACAGTAGGTAAGAGTGAAATTAAAAAGGCGAAGGAAGGAGAAACTATTCAAGTAATAAAAGGTGAACAGCAAGGTAAGAAGGGAGAAGTTTTAACAGTGCGGGAAAACTCTGTGATTGTCAAAGTTGGGACAAAACCACAAACAGATGAACCGATAAAAATAGTGGTTAATCATAAAAATTATAAATGTATAAAATAAAGCAGCAAGTATAGTATCCATTGAATTTAACATGCACTTTGTACGAATATCGAGTATGTAAAAGTCAGGGAAGTATAGTATTAAACGATTTGACAATCATTACATATTAGTTAAACACCGTACACCTATCATTGATAGAAACAACCAAGCGTTACTTATGGAAGCTAGCTCTAATTAGGCTGCCCCACGGCACATCGAAATCACTACTTATGGCTGCTTCCTTCCAGACCTGACCAATTTCGTAGGTTTCCATTGCGTAGGACCCAATTGTCAACACTGCTTTCACAAGGCAGACCTCACATGTTCCTACCTCAAATAGGAGTTCAACCCCGCTATGGCGGATTGCGGGTTACAGGGCACCGCCAACTCCCCATCTAGCACGGTATGTATGAGCTAGACTATATTCTATGTGAATAAACGGCACACTCGAAGGGATTTATCCCTAGTTGACCGAGTATCTTATTTCTAATAAGAGCTACAACCGAACGATAATGGTTATTGCTATTTAGCATAATTGTATTGATGAGTTCGGCTCATGAAATGGCTATAAGCCAGGTTTTGTTCCTGTGTGCTAATAACGATGCCAATCTCGCACAACCAGGTGCAGTCATATAACTATTGATTTGTTCAATCAATCCATCCTTTTAGTTCGTTATTCCCGCTGGATGGTGCCCCTACCTAAATTTGGGTTGCTCGCTCTTGGGGTTTACCTCGTTCCACTTCTTCCGTTTCCAGAAGAATTCGTCACTGTGGCACTTTAAGGTTACTCTCAGCATATCCTTTTGGACTTAGCATGATTTCTCCGCCGTCAGCAGATACGAAGTCTGCTGCCCACCTTTACAGATGGCAAGAACACTCCGGGCATCTCAGCACCGGGCGAGCCTGGACTTTCCTCAACTCATATAAACCATGAGCCGCGACTACTCACCATTTCATGTTTAGTTGTTCATCAACTACGAGAATAAATGTATCATAAATAAACAGAAGACGTCATTAGTATACTTGTACCAGTGGTGGGATATTGAGGATAGTAAATCTTTTCATGAAAACATTATCGTTCTAACTACGTGAGTTTATTATCTTAACGTACAGTTTTTTCAAAATGTTGACTTACTCCATAATGCAAAATCGTTTTTTGTATGTTTAAAATTCAGGATTTTTATATAAAATGTTGACTTTTTAGAAAAAAAGAATTTTGATATAAATAGTAATAATATTCCAAAAATAGGGATTTTTCATTTGTGGCAAACGATACTATAATATTTTAAGGGGTAGGAGGATCATTCGTGAGTCAAAAATTATTGTTTGAAAGAGAAGGGAATATTGAATGGATTACTTTAAACAACCCTGCTAAAGCAAACTGCTTATCGAGAGATATGCTAATAGATCTTATTAAACATTTGCAAATGTTAAAGGATAATGAGCAAGTAAGCGTTATCATTATAACTGGCAGCGGAGAGAGGGCATTTTCAGCAGGAATGGATGTCAATGAATTTGTAGGTCTAACTCCACAAACTGGATATGAACTTATTTCTTTATTAAAGCAGGTCTGTGAATTGGTTCGTAAAATTCCACAAGCTGTAGTTGTAGCTATAAACGGTTACTGTATAGGCGGGGCAATGGAAATTGCAATGGCAGCCGATATTCGAGTGGCTGCCAAGGATTCAGTTTTTGTCATGCCGGAGATAAAGTTAGGTATTCCATCTGTTTTAGATTCTGTTTTGCTCCAGCAGCATATTGGGCTAAGCCGTGCAAAAGAGATGCTGCTTACAGGTGATGCTGTCAGCGCAGTGGAAATAAATCAGTTCGGTTTTTTGAATGCACTGGTAGAATTATCTGAATTGAAAGCAACTGCTGAATCTTTTGCACGCAGAATTGCTGTAAATCATAGAGTTACTATCAAACAGCAAAAAGCCCTTTTTGAAACGTGGCAGAATACTTCACTCGATACTGCGATTCAAGATAGTATGAACCAATTTGCTTTATCGTTTAGTACGGGTGTTCCTCAGGAAAAGATAGCAGAGTTTTTTGCTGCAAAACAAAAATAATTCCCAGAATAATTTTGAAAAATTTGATTGGGTGTAGTGATTCTATATTATAGATTTGTACGCTAAGGAGTAATGATATATCTGGAGTTTTATTTTTTAATAGATACTTCATTGATTCTAAATTGTGAAGAATACGAAAACTATTGGGAAATAAAACGGGTAGTGATTACTTTCTGCCAAAATGGACAAGATTCTGTAAGGCTATTTTAAAATTAAGTGGTATGGAGTTTTACTGGATTGAATGTTTTTAAGAGATATTAGATCGGCTCATTAGAGTGCTTTTTGGATATTCTGAGTTAGTATTAAGGGGAGTATAACGATATAAAGAGCTAAAAAGGTCCCAAGTGATTTCACTTCACTTGGGACGGAAATAAGGCCGCGTTTATGATTTTGTTCTTAGTTTATCCCTTTTCTAGTGTCGTCAGGGATGGTTTGTGTAGAAAATGACTTTATTTGTGGTAGTTTGGAATCCAATGCTAATAGTGAGCTTCCATTTAAGAGTAGTTGGATAGCGATGATTAGTAAAGCCACGTCAAACTCGAATCCTCCCAGAAAGCCACTGTCTAGCTTCACGAATAAGATCGCGCCCAGCATGATGCACGCCATTAAACCAGCAAAGATTCTTGTCCCCAAACCTAAAATTAGCGCAATCCCGCCCACTAATTCAATGGTCGCAACAATGTAGGCCAAAAAGCTTGGCAACCCCATGGCAGGAAACCCCGCCGCAACATTTTCAACACCGCCCTGGAATTTATCCAACCCATGCATAAAGAAGGTAAATCCTAGTATTAGCCTTAATAAAAGTGAACCGATTTCTTGAGTATTTTTCATCATTCATTCTCCTCTTAATAAATTATTACACTACGTTATGTAGTGCTCAGGGCAGAAAAACTGTGACCATTAACTCATAGTCACTAGAATCATAACTGTCATAAGAAGCATCATATGGACCGAAGCCATAATCGAAGTTGTTTTCAGCTTTATCGGAATAGCCTGATGTGGATTCACTAATTGTTTCAGCCTGTAGTTTACCGATTCATCTGAGAAATGAGCCAGTACAGGAGAGGGCTTTCTGTTAAAGTGATGTTTAATTAATTTTAACAGCGCACTTCCTAATGCTGCTTCGGAACCCGTTTTATGAATAGCATATTGATCAGCTAACAACTCACTGATGATTTTATAATTCTGATAAGCCCATTTGGTCAGTGGAATAAACCATATAGTCTGTGAACTAAGCTGCAGGGCAAAAATTTTGAGCGAATCATTGTTTTTTTGATGGGATGTTTCATGTTCAATGACTGCATTCAATTCATATTCTTCGAGGATTTCGATTAAACTTGTAGAAAGGACAATGTTAGATTTTCTAAATCCTATTGTAAAAGCTAGCAGCTGATGATCTTGAATGACCAGGATGTCCGATTTATGCCTATGGAATTTTCTATTTAGAAGCTGTGTCAAATCGGTATCAACCATCTGGGGAATTTTCTTTTTAAACCTTCTTAATAAAAAATATTGGTGCCCAATTTTAATAAGTGTCATCAATATCGTATAAGCAATTAATAGATTTAAAAACATACTAATTATTAATTGAATAGATATATTTTCATCAAACAAACTGAGACAAAGGGTAAAAAGATTCTTCTCTAGGTTTGTCCCTAAAAGAACATGAGCCAGATACATCCCGATTTGGCTCCAAACAAGAATCGTAATCAATAGACTTAAGCTTATGATAAATATAGATTTATTCTTCCACCATTTCATGGCTTCGTTCCTTTTAATTGTTTGATTTTTTGTTCTAGTTTATCCAGTAATTCCTGATCTACATCTTGTATGGCATCAAGCATATGGTTGATGACTAAACCACCAAATTCATCAAGAAGATTTTCTGTTAACTTTTTCGACTGTTCTTCCATAAATTCTTCTTTTGATTGAATAGGACGGAATAATGAAAGTCTTCCTTGCATTCTTTTTTCTAAAATACCCTTATCTGTTAACCGCTTCATTACAGTCATAACCGTATTAAAATTAATTGGTTTGTCGTCTTCTAAATGATGCAGGACTTCTTTAATGCTTCGTTCTCTTCCATCCCAGAGAATCTCCATGATTCTTGATTCTAAAGGANNNAGGCCAGCTTCGTTATATTTAAAGTTCTTAATGTTCAATTTACTCACCTTCCACTACATATTGTAGTGTATTGATTGTGGAATTTCCAGACTGATTGTTCAAACTTGAGCAATGTACTCTAAAAAGCAGTCTTTTCATGACAAGATATTAGAACCTTATAATCGTAATTAATAGAATAATAGCAACCTCCTTTGAATGAAAGAGTGCAAGTAAGTACTTATTAACAAATAATACCACTGTTATTATAATGAAAAATCATACAATTTTACCATTTTAAAGTCCTGGATTTTTGATTAACGATTATTATATATGTTCAAAAAAGTGTTTCATAATCAATGATAGACAACATAAATAGAAGGGGGGACTTGTTTTACATCGTAAAATAAACAGAATGAAACTGGATTCCTAATTTCGCTATAACGAGGATCTGATAGTATTTAAGTTGAGTTGCAAGATAATAAATCCCCATTTGGCTGCAGGATACTGCTGAATTAAATCAAGGGAGGTAAAAGTGACTCCCGATTTTCAGGATATTGTTTCTATTTCAGGTTCATATAGATAGTGCCAACACTCCACACATATGGAGTGTTGTTCATTACTCGTCAAGGAAGATACATAAGAGATGTAGGAGTGGATAAAAAAGTCTTTTAATTTTTTGGCTTTGTTAAACAATATTGTTGATAACACAAATGGGCTAAAGATCAACAGCGTTCTATAACAGAGCTACGTTTTCGATGAACCCGATTCAGGGAAAGTGAATGGTTCGAATAATGGTTTGTACACTTCCGTCATATGTGATTTCTTCTAGTTTTTTATGATTGGAAAGTACAATCAATGTCTCGAATCTCTTCTGCTGTTAATTGCACATCTAATGTTTTTAAATTATCTAGTACTTGTTCCGCTCTCTTCGCACCTGGAATCACAACGTCAATGGAAGCGCGTGTTAAATACCAAGCTAAGACGATATGGGCAACGTCTGTTTGTTTAGTATCAGCAATTTCACGTATCTTTTCCACTTTTTCTAAGTTTTGTATAAATGCTGCTCCTTGTAAATGCGGCATTTTTGAACGAAGGTCATTAAATACCATGTCTTTATTGTATTTACCTGCTAATATGCCAGCTGCTAGAGGTAAGTAAGGTATAAATGAAATATTCTGCTCTGCTGTATAGGGCAGTAATTCTTTTTCCGCAGATCGTTATAATAAATTATATTCACCTTGATAAACATCGACATACCCGTCTGTATTTGCTTCTTTTAACTGATCCATTGAGAAGTTAGAAACACCAATCGCTCTAATTTTTCCTTCGTCTTTCAATTGTTTTAATGCACCAACTGCCTCATCTTTTGGTGTATCGTTATCCGGAAAATGTATATAAAATAAATCGATGTAGTCGGTTTGCAGCCGTTTTAAGCTCTCCTCAACAGCTTGTTTTAAAAAGTACGGAGAATTGTCGATCACAACATCTTGTCCAACAAATTTATGTGCACCTTTGGTGGCAATAACAATGTCGCTGCGTTTTCCTGTTTCTTTCATGACTTCCCCCACTAATTCTTCAGAACGCCCCGGTCCGTAAATGAATGCTGTATCTAGAAAGTTAACCCCGTGATTAATTGCTGCTCGCACTAACTCTTTTCCTGCCTCTTCATCTAAATTAGGATAAAGATTATGACCCCCGACAGCATTCGTTCCAAGTCCAATCGGATTGACGTATATATCTGTTTTTCCTAATTGTGTTTGCTTAGTCATTTTCATTCCTCTTTTCACATTTTTTATTTTGCAGACAAACTATAGTAAAAAATAAATCATTTCAAATTTAGGACAAATAATAGATTGCTTCGTATATTTTTACACCCTTCTATTTATACTATAATA
>NZ_JBALMU010000016.1:0-18655 GCF_036962285.1 Bacillus sp. JJ634 | reverse complement strand
AACTTACATAAAGTAACTTAAAAGTGGTTAAAAGAAATAAAAAATGAGTTAGGAAAAGTTATATGAAGTGCAGTTTTAGGACTTATTTTCTTCATTCATGGGTTATCAAAGTTTCAAGGTGGAATAACTAGCACTTTCAGCTTTTTTGACAGCATTGGAATTCCAGGGTTTATGGCTTATGTTATTGCATTAATCACAATCCTTCTGGGAATCGAATTCTGTTAGGGATTTAGCGGAAGGAAGATGTACATATGGAAGCTTCTGAGGGTTTAAAATATACAGGAATCGAAATTGGTCTCTACACGCTTGCAGATATCGGTCCTGATCCTCATACAGGAAAAACAGTTAGTGCTCATCAGCGAATCAAGGAAATCATTCAAGCCGCAAAGCTTGCTGATGAGGCTGGACTTGATGTCTTCGGGGTGGGGGAACATCATCGATTAGACTATGCGGTATCAGCTCCTCCAGTTGTTTTGGCAGCCATTGCCCAAGCAACTAAGCGAATTAAATTGACAAGTACCACTACTGTGCTAAGCACAGTGGATCCGGTTCGCTTGTTCGAGGACTTTGCAACCTTAGATTTACTTTCGGATGGCCGTGCAGAAATCATTGCCGGCCGGGGAGCATTTGTGGAATCTTTTCCTCTCTTTGGTTTTGACACAAATGACTACGATGCACTGTTTTCAGAAAATATGGATTTATTTTTAAAGCTGAATGAAAACGAGAGAATCTCTTGGACTGGACGATTTCGCTCCTCATTAAGGGAAGCTGAAATTGCACCGCGACCTGCTCAGAGTCAATTGCCAATCTGGATTGGAGTTGGGGGGACACCGGAGAGTGCAGTCCGTGCCGGCAAATTAGGAGTTGGTATGGCATTAGCTATCCTCGGCGGCAATCCAGTGAGATTTAAGCCACTGGTTGATCTATACTATAAAGCTGGCATCGAGGCCGGACACGATTTGGAAAATCTCAAGATTGGTGTAACAGGTCATGGATACATCTCAAAAACAACCCAGCGAGCCAAGGATGAGTTCTATCCCTATTATTCAAATTACTGGTCATACGTTAATCGTCAACGAGGAATGGGGTTTAGGATGTCAAGAGCAGATTTTGAGCAAATGACGAGTCCGGGTACTGCTTTGTTTGTTGGTAGTCCACAACAGATTGCCGAGAAAATTCTCCACCAATATGAGCTTTTCGGGCATAGTCGTTTCTTAGCACAAATGGACATAGGGGGACTGCCGTTTAAGAAAGTAGCTGAGGGCATTGAGCTGTTAGCAACGGAGGTAGCTCCAATTGTTCGGAAAGAAACGAATAAGTGAGTTTTAAACAGGCAAACATTAATTATTAAAACATATAGGCGGTGTGGAAGATGGGTTTTTTGGAAAAACTATTTGGGAAACAAACGAAGGAGGAAGAAATAATGACTGACAAATTAAACATTGGAATTATCTTAGGAAGCACACGTCAAGGACGTGTAAGTCCACAAGTAGGAAAATGGGTAAAAGAAATTGCGGACAAACGTGAAGATGCGAATTATGAAATAGTAGATATTGCTGATTTTAATTTACCGTTCTTAGGAACAACTGATGGAACGGAACCGGGAATTGCGGCTTGGAATGAAAAACTTGCGAATTTAGATGGATTCGTGTTCATTGTTCAAGAATATAACCACAGTATTACAGGAGCATTAAAAAATGCCCTTGATTTTGCGCGTGAAGCATGGAACGACAAAGCGGCTGGTATCGTTAGCTATGGTTCTACCGGCGGTGCTCGTGCAGCAGAACATTTACGTGGAATTTGCGGTGAATTAAAAATTGCTGACGTTCGTGTACATCCAACATTGTCGTTGTTTCTAGATTTTGAAAATGGAACTGATTTCAAACCTCAAGCCTTACATCTTGATAATGTCAATGCGATGCTTGGTGAAGTTGTGGCATGGAGTGGCGCCTTAAAAACTTTAAGATAAAAAATAGAAATTAGGGAGAATGGAGTGACAATCATGAAGATTGCAGTTATTGGGGCGAGCGGGAAAGCAGGACGGTTTATTTTAAAAGAAGGGGTCGAACGAGGTCATCAAGTAACAGCTGTTGTTAGAGATGCGTCGAAGCTTACAGAGAAAAACGGGGCAGTTATTGAAAAAAGTATATTTGACCTAACTTCAGAGGATTTAAAGCCGTTTGATGTAGTCGTTAATGCTTTCGGTGCTCCTCTTGGCGAAGAGCAAGCCCATGTCGACGCTGGTCATGCACTCATTGAGGCACTTAAAGGAACAAACACAAGAGCGATCATTGTCGGAGGCGCCGGGAGTCTTTTTGTAGATGAAAATAAAACCGTTAGAGTCATTGATACACCTGATTTTCCTGATATGTTTAAACCTACAGCATCAGGTCAGGCACGAAATCTCAAAGAATTACAGGAAACATCCGGTATCATGTGGACATTCATCAGTCCTTCAGCTATGTTTGATCCTGAAGGAAAGAGAACGGGATCCTATCAAACAGGAAAAGATCATCTACTTGTTAATTCACAAGGCGACAGCTATATTAGCTATGCGGACTATGCAATTGCCGTACTAGATGAAATAGAAAAACCTCAGCATATGAATGAAAGATTTACAGTAGTTGGTGAAGCTAAATAAAAAACCTGGAGTTGTATCCAGCGAGACTGTCCTAAAAGTCATGAAAAATGGCTTTTGAGGGCAGTTTTTTTGAATTTTAGACACAAAATATTCCTGGATTTTCGTTTTCAACCCAGGAGTGAAATCCGAATGACTAATGAAATCAGGAATTTAGTCAGCGAATATTTTATAATGAAGAATTCGATAATAAATTAGATTACATGTTCAGCACATCACAAAGATAAAGTTGCAAATCTATAAATATCAATAAACTCCGGGTTAGGTCAATGCACCTTTCTTTGTAGAACATCATCTTCCTTTATAACAGATACGGAATAATCGGTACTACAATAGCGAGAAATAATGCCGAGGTTGTCATGGCCACATTTCCCATTGCTCCTTCTTCTTCCCCCCATACGAGTGAACGATTCGCCCCAAGCATTTGCGCTGAAGTGCCCATAGCCAAGCCTTTCGCCGATTTACTTTTAATTCCTAAATACTTGAGCAAATTAGGACCAATCATGACGGATATTAAGGCAGAAATGATAACAAAGATAATGGTCGTTGAGGCTAATCCACCAAGATCTGTCGCTATTGTTAAGGCGATAGGAAGTGTAACAGACTTTGGAATTAAGGAGGCTAGAAGCTGCTCGTTCAAGTGGAATAAATGGGACAGCGAAAATATGGAAATAACTCCAAGTGCCGTTCCGCATATTACACCTATAAAGATTTTTTTGTAATTTTTCTTTAAGAAAGACCATTGTTTATAAAGAGGAACCGCTAAAGATACAACAGCTAATTGCAGTAGTTGATTAAAGATGAAGTTAACTTGTTGATATGTTTCTTCATGGACGTGAAAGAGGAGTAACAGGGAAATTAGAAGTACGGATGCGGTGTATAAAGGATTTAGCCAATTTTTTTTATATTTATTATAGATTTTTAATGAGACAAAGTAACAGGCGATTGTCATTATGATACAGAAGGATACTTTTAATAGGACTATGTTCATTTTGCTCTCCTCCTTTTTAATTTTTCATACCATTCTACAGTGAAGGCTGTGCCTAACAAGCAACAAATACTGCTTACAATTAGAATAATTAAGATATTCCACTGTAAAATATCTAAAAAACTTGATGATAAAAACAGGCCGGCAATGGGAGGGATAAAGAGTAATGTTAAGTGTTTTAATTGAAAAGATGAGGCTTTCTCAATCCATTTAATATTAACTGACCTTGTTAAAAGGCCAATAAATAGAAGAATCATTCCAACAATAGCGCCAGGTAGAGGGATGGAAAAAAGTGAAACAATCATATGTCCAAGGAAGAGAAACACGATAAGGATGATAAACTGGAAAAGCCAACTAAGTTTCATATCCCCTCTCTCCATTCATTTGTAAAATTAATTTTTATTTTAGAGGGGATTTATCTGTTTGTCAGCTTTTTTGTGAGGAAATCTAACAAAAAATAGGTGATTGATGCAGGCTTTTTGTAAGAGAATCTTACAAAAAGTGATTTATGTGCATGCATGTTTGGATAATAAAAATATAAGAAAAGTGTGTAGGTGAATAAATGAAGGATAACATTCAAGAAAAGCTTGATGAAATTTTGGAAAGTGTAGAAATATATCCAGAGTATTCTTCAGACATAATCAGAGTAAAGAATTTCACTTGGAATAAGGACCTTGTGGATTTTATTGTTGAGTATTATATTAATGGAACTAAATGTATTTTTTGCTACAATAATCAAATCGCTAAAGAATGTGATTCCATTAAGGACAATCCTTTAGAACAGTTAGAATGGGAGCTTACATACATAAAAAGAATGTATGTAAGAGGGATTGGCGCGAAAGAATACTATCCTTGTACAACGATTGAACATTAAGAAGTTAATATAGTTGAACCTGCTTAATAACCCTCAAAGTGGAATTGTAAGAGAATGTATGGTTGTTCAAAACCTGTGTAGACTTGTTAGCCTATACAGGTTTTTTATACTTGCGAAGGTTTATAAAGGAGCGCTTTGATTTTTATCTTATTTCGTAAATCGATTGGCATAGCTTGACGCAACGAAAGAATTTGGTTTGATTTTAGGCTCAAGTCCCATCGATTCAATTCTTGCCGTCATTTCTTCGACAAATATTTTTGTTTTATTGCGATTACCCGAACCGATGTCCAAATGGCCTTCCATTGTAAATGTAGCTCCTTTGTATATAAAAGGAAGTACGATATCAATCATCACGTTTTTCTTTTCCTCTGTAAACAGAGAAACGACTTCTTCTGTTAATGAAGTTTCATGAGAGAGTCGTTCATGTATTCGATCCATTCTTCTTGGAATAGTCACTTTTCGAATACAAGCCCATGCTCCTTTTCCTTCATTTAGAATGACAATTCCTGTAATGAAAACGGTATGTCTTTCATGCACTTGAGAATCGGTACCAATCATTAAGCGATAATTGCCATTGCGATTTAAAGTCATAAATCTAATAATTCGGTCAAATACTTGCTCAAAGGTCATTTCTTTTTCTTGTAAATTTTGAAATAAGAAATCATTAGCCATCTAATCACCTGCATTCATTCTTTTGTTTAGTTTGAATTTCTATTAAACATACCGACACGCATTAAATTGGAAAAACTCTCTATAGTCATATCTATGCAGCTTTGTCCTATTGTTGTGAAGAAAGTGCATACTGAACATAAAAAAGAATGAAAAGGGAAGAGCAATTACTATTTACGAGTTTAGAAGAGACAAGGATATCGGTCCGAAAATGAATCTAGATTTGAAATGAATGACTTTTAAGGTTGAAGAGTTGGAGAACAAGATATAATCCTCATTCTTTCAATAGGTTTGTAAGGATACCTGTCATTCTCTCGTTATTTATGATAAGATTTCGACAAGAATAGATTGATTATTCGAATTATTTAGTTCAAATGTAATAGTTTGTTCTAACATAGAACATCCGCCTTATCAGGAACTTATCTTCGCTGAAGGAAGAGGGGAAGATATGCAGCAGTTTAGCAATAAGCTGGCGAATTTTAAGATAGAGAGTATGGTAGGTTATGGTGATATTTGTAGAAAGTACATATCGATTTAGAGACATATAACAACAAGAAGGTTAGTTAATGGGGGAGTCATAAATGAAAAAGAAATTTCTCGGACTGCTTACAGTTATGGCACTTGTTTTTTTGCTTGTGTTAGCAGGGTGTGCACCATCAAAATCTGATCAATCTATTGAAAAAGATGTAAAGAGGGAAATGGATGAGCTTGTGCTGTCTATTAAAGGAGAGCCTGATACAGGGTTTGATCCGACAACTAGTTGGGGGCGTTATGGATCTCCGTTGTTTCAAAGCACTTTATTAAAAAGGGATCATAATCTTAATATTGTTAACGATCTTGCAATAAGCTACGAAGTGGCGAAGGATGGCAGCCAAATCAACAATTACTAGATGCTTTAGGAATTGAGCAGGAATGGTTAACGAGGTTCCCAAATGAACTTTCTGGAGGAGAGTTACAAAGGTTTTGTGTAGCTCGTGCACTTGGTCCCAATACTCATTATTTAATTGCGGATGAAATGACAACGATGCTTGATGCCATTACCCAGGCTCAAATTTGGAATGCCGTACTAAAAATTGCTGAACAACGAAAGATGGGAATGATTGTTGTCAGTCATGACATGAATTTGATTCAACAACTTTGTCATCGAGTTATTGAGATAGATCATTTGAATACATAAAAGTAATTGTTCAACCGAGGATGCATTTCTCTATGTAGAGAGTGTATCCTTTTTCATTATAAGGACTATATCTAGTCGATGAAAAAAATATCACTTTTCTCTTGACCTTTACGCAACGTAAAGGTTTATGATGAGGATGATCAGGAGGGGCAACCATGGAATATACAGTAAACAAATTGGCGCAGTTATCAGGTGTGAGCAGCCGTACACTTCGCTACTATGATCAAATTGGGTTGCTTAAGCCGGCAAGAATCAATTCGTCCGGTTATCGCATTTACGGTCAAAAAGAGGTTGACTTGCTTCAGCAAATTTTATTCTATCGTGAGTTGGAAGTCCGTTTAGAAGAAATTATAGAAATAATAAATCAGCCAACTTTTAATCAAACGACTGCTTTGAAAAATCATTACAATAATCTAAAGAAAAAGCGGGCCCGTCTTGATAAAATAATCGCGACTATCGAGATGACAATTGCCAGCAAAGAGGGAGGAATATCTATGCAAGACAAACAAAAATTTGAAGGCCTCAAAGAAAAAATGATTGAGGAAAACGAACAGAACTATGGAAAAGAGATTCGCGAAAAGTATGGGGATGAGACAGTAGATGCCAGCAATGCAAAATTAAGAGGTATGTCTCAAGAAGACTACCAAGCTATGGCTGTCTTAGGGGAAGAAATATTGTCATTGCTTGAGAAGGCATATGAAACAGGAGATCCTGCATCGGACGTGGCACAGGAACTTGCGGCAAAACATAAGGAATGGTTGATGTATTCATGGCCCAATTACTCCAAAGAAGCGCATGCTGGGCTGGCAGAAATGTATGTTGCAGATGAGCGCTTTACAGCTTACTATGATAAGAATGTTAAGGGCGGAACGGAATTTTTACGAGATGCGATTTTGATTTATCTAGGTATGAAGTAGTTTTCAAATAAGTAAATGTGTAGAGTGTTTACTTAAGATATAACTATGAGGGAGCCATAAAACAGGACGGAAATATAAAACCTTATGACTAAGCCTAATACGGGGAGACAATGTTGCAAAATGTTGTTTAAACAAATAAAAAAGTCGATTCCTGTACGTTGGGGGAATCGGCTTTTTGGTTGAAATTCACTTAGCGTACAAAATTTCTGAAATGTTGGCGATACCTCTATAAGGCTTTTAAAACCATTGTGATGGGAGTATTACCAGAGATGAGGTCAAAGGAACGGTTAAAAGTATTTTCCTCATCTAATGAGACAAAGATTGTTTGAGCTACATCCTCACGTGGAATCGAGCCCCTTTGTAAATTTTCTTTGGCCGATATTTGGCCTGTGCCTGGCTCATTTAAAAGACCTCCAGGACGAATGATTGTATAGGTAAGATTACTTTGTATTAACATCCTATCAGCGTAATGCTTAGCGACATAATATGGTTTTATTGTTTCATTCCAGTTTTCACGATTATGTGCCTGTAGTGCACTAACCATAATAAATCGCTTGATGCCTGCTTTTTCAGCAGCTTCCATCATTTTCACAGCGCCATCAAGATCAATTAATAGAGTTTGATCAAACCCTGTATGTCCTCCAGAACCTGATGAAAAAACGATAGCGTCACAGCCATTGACTGCTTCAGCCAGTTCATTAACCGTGCCTTTTAAGTCAGCTACTACAGTCTCTACTCCTCTTTTTTTCAATACCTCTGCTTGTTCTTCTTTTCTAACCATGGCTTTGACAGTATGTAATTTGCTTTCATGGATCAGGTTGACTAATATTCTTCCAATTTGTCCATTAGCTCCAACAACAAATACTTTCATAAAATCATTCTCCTTTCTTTTTTGCTGTATCAATTTTTTGTAGTTTATACCATATTTATACATATGGAACGACTGAGTCCCCACTGGATAAAGTAATTCAAGATTTAATATAGACCAATAATACTGCTTGAGAGTAATGTTTAGTACAACTTATCATGGTTATCTTCAGTTTAGAATCCTTAAGGGGGAATGTGAGAGTATGTATGGATAGAAGAGGACGTGAGATTTTAAGGGAAATAAGGGTTGTGTAAGATTGAAAAAGAGTGTGAAGAGCGTTAACAATCTCATTATAAGAATGAAATAAAATATTGAAAACATACTATAAATTCAGAGGAAGGAAATTTGCAAATTTTCACAAATATTTAATTTGTATATAATCGATTCAAATATTATCCTTAAATTGAAAGGGGAGGTTATTATGGGGAAATTAGAAGGTAAAGTAGCAATCGTTACTGGTGGAGCTTCTGGTATTGGATTAGCGACAGTGGAGGCATTTGTGGAGAAGGGTGTAAAAGTTGTATTAGCTGATTTTAATGAAGAAGCAGGAAAAGCAGCTGAAATGAAGCTAAAAGATAAAGGGGCAGATGTTTTATTTGTAAAAGTAAACGTTGCAGATGAGAAATCAGTAGAAGATCTTGTAGCTCAAACGGTTAATCAATATGGTAAATTAGATATTTTAATCAATAATGCTGGGGTAGGGGCTCTTGCTGCCACTCATGAGCTTACTTTTGAAGAATACAACAGGGTTATTTCGATTAATCAAAATGGTGTATTTTTCGGTGCAAAATATGCTATTCGTGAGATGCTAAAAACTGGCGGAGGTTCCATCGTAAATACGGCTTCTATTTTAGGTACAGTAGGACAAGCTGGAGCATTTGCGTATAATGCGTCAAAAGGTGCGGTAAATATTTTGACAAAATCACTTGCTTTGGAGTATGCGAAACAAAATATTAGAGTAAACGCTGTTTGTCCGGGTTATGTGGAGTCTGGAATGGTTAATAAAGCAGCTCTTGGTGATTTTTATGATGGACTTGTTGCACAACATCCGGTTGGTAGACTTGGTCGACCAGAAGAAATTGCACACGCTATTATCTTTTTAAGTGAAAATGATTTTATGACTGGAAGCACATTGCTTATTGATGGAGGATATACAGCGCAGTAATAAGCTTATGTCAACAAAATGTGTATTGTACATGCAAAAAAATCCAGCTTTCGTATGTTAAGGAATTGAACTTCCCTCCAATTGTTAGACATCGTCTAACAATTGGGAGGTACTCTTGATCTAAGGTAGTTATATAATGGTACCGAGCCAATGTCTCTAATTATCCTCTCTTAAACTTAGTTACGAAAAATTTTCATTTAATCCTCCATGCCTTCAATAAAAGTTGTACGGCATTTTCTAATTCACCTTCATGAATGCCGGCGAATCCGAGAATAATTTTGGGTGCATTTTTATTGATTTTCTCAATCGAATAGGCAGACAGTGGATATACTTTTAAACGTGCTTCCGCTGCTTTTTGTACGAGCGTATCTTCGTCCATTCCATTATGAACATCCAGGACAATATGAAGCCCCGATTGTTCGCCAATAATACTAAATTGTTCGTCATAGGGTTTTAGTAAATGAATCACTTTTTCTAATTTACGCCGATACACTTTGCGCATTCGATTTAAATGTTTTTCAAAATCTCCTTGTCTCATAAATTGTGTAAGTACATGCTGGTCAATACGAGAAACAGTTGAGTGGTAAAAGGTCAGCTGTGCGTGATAACGCTGTAGTAATGATTTTGGTAGAACCATATAACTAACTCGAAGCGATGGCATAAGCGATTTTGAAAATGATCCTAAATAAATAACTTTATCGTTTGTATCATTGCTTTGTAGTGAAGGAATTGTTTTCCCGCTATAACGAAATTCACTATCGTAATCATCTTCAATGATATAGCGTCTTTCAGAAGCATTTGCCCAGTTTAGTAGTTGCATTCTTCGATTAACAGATAGTACGGTACCATAAGGAAAGTGATGGGAAGGCGTCACATACACAATATCAATTTTTGATGGCTTAATTGCTTCGACTTTGACCCCTTCATGATCGACTTCAAGCGGATACACTTCATTTGGATAAGATTGGAGCATCCGTAAAATAAGATGATACCCAGGGTCTTCCACTCCATATACTGTTTCGCTCCCAAATAGTAAGAAAAGCTGCTGTAACAAAATCTCAACCCCAGCGCCGACAATGATTTGTTCCGAGGTACAACGAACTCCTCGTGCTTCATATAAATAGTGGGCAACCTCTCGGCGAAGAGCGATTTCTCCTTGTGCTTCCCCTAGCAATAGAAGATGATGCTGTGATTCATCAATTGTGTTTTTCATATATTTTCTCCACTGTGAAAAAGGAAAGTGCTCGGTATCGACATGGCTCGGATGAAAATTGTATAACGTTTCAGGAGGAGCTTCATCGTTAGCTGCTTCTTCAGGTTGGGACGAAGAGACATATTCTAAATCCTCAAATGCTTGCACGTAATATCCTTTTCTTGGAATAACTTCTACGTATCCTTCTGCTCGAAGTTGATCATAAGCCGATTCAACTGTATTTTGACTAATTTGTAATACATCGATTAATTGCCGCTTAGACGGAAGCTTTGTTCCATAGCTTAAACGGCCTTCAATAATTTCGTTTTTAATATATAAATATAATTGTTCGTATAAAGGGATTTCACTGTGACGTTGTAAGTTACAAGCTAATGTATTCATGCTGACCTCTTTTCTGACCTCTTTGATTTATCTCAATCTGACACTTTTAATACAATCAGTTTCTTTTATACTAAGAGACAAATCTAAAGATTGCAAATCTTTTTAATAGAGGAGAGACATATAACATGAGTAAATTAGTAGGAACTGAGACTGTTAAACGAGGAATGGCCCAAATGCAAAAAGGCGGCGTTATTATGGACGTTGTGAATGCAGAGCAAGCAAAAATTGCGGAAGCAGCTGGAGCGGTAGCCGTTATGGCATTAGAACGAGTACCATCTGATATTCGTGCCGCTGGTGGAGTAGCACGTATGGCGGATCCGCGAATTGTAGAGGAAGTGTTAAATGCTGTTTCGATTCCAGTTATGGCAAAAGCGCGTATCGGTCATATCGTTGAGGCACGTGTATTAGAAGCAATGGGCGTAGACTACATCGATGAAAGTGAAGTATTAACACCAGCTGATGAAGAGTTCCACATTTTAAAAAGTGAGTATACAGTACCATTTGTTTGTGGTTGCCGTGATTTAGGGGAAGCAGCACGCCGTATTGGAGAAGGAGCTTCTATGTTACGAACAAAAGGGGAACCTGGGACAGGAAATATCGTAGAAGCGGTTCGTCATATGCGTAAAGTACAAGCGCAAGTGCGTAAAGTTACAGTGATGAGCGATGATGAATTAATGACGGAAGCGAAAAATCTTGGAGCACCTTATGAAGTGCTAAAACAAATTAAAGAAGCAGGTAAATTACCAGTCGTAAACTTTGCAGCTGGCGGTATTGCTACACCAGCTGATGCGGCTCTTATGATGCAATTAGGAGCAGACGGTGTATTCGTTGGATCCGGTATTTTTAAATCAGAAAATCCAGAAAAATTCGCAAGCAGCATCGTGCAAGCGACTACTTATTACACAGACTATGAATTAATTGGGAAATTATCGAAAGAACTTGGCAGCCCAATGAAAGGAATCGATATTTCTAAATTAAATCCACAAGAACGTATGCAAGAGCGTGGTTGGTAAAATGACGACAATTGGCGTATTAGATTTACAAGGAGCAACGATTGAACATATTCAACAATTAGAAGGTTTAGGTGTTGATGCGCTGCTTGTAAAGAAACCGGAGCAGTTACAACAAATTGATGGGCTTATTATTCCAGGAGGAGAAAGTACAGCAATCGGTAAAATGATGAAACGTTATGATTTTATTGAACCGATTCAACAATTTGCATCTTTAGGAAAGCCGATTTTTGGAACCTGTGCGGGTCTTGTATTACTCGCTAAAGATTTAGGTGGAGCGGAAGACAGCCATTTGAATCTAATGGATATTTCCGTACAACGAAATGGATTTGGTCGTCAGCGTGATAGTTTTGAAATAGATCTTGCAATTAAAGGTATCGATCAGCCCGTTCCTGCTGTCTTTATTCGTGCCCCTTATATAGAAAGCGTTGGAAACAATGTCGATGTATTAGCAACGCATGATGATAAAATTGTTGCTGCTAAGCAAAACGATCTTCTTGTTAGCTCGTTTCATCCAGAATTAACGGACGATCGTCGTTTTCTACAGTTGTTTATTAATATGGTAGAAAGTAAGCTTCAATCTCAATAAGAATTAAAGGCCGTGATGGAAATGTCACGGCCTTTAATCCGTATTTTCAACTAGGTTAAGTATGATTTTCTTGGTGAAAACCTTGACAATTAGTTATTAGAATATTAAGCTAATTTAAACAATATACTTCTTATCAAGAGAAGCGGAGGGATTGGCCTATAGATTTGGGCAACCTTTGTTAAGAGACAGAATGGTGTTCAGCAAGCAATGCTTTGAAAGGGAAGTATGAGAAGATGTACATATCAGCCTTTTTCTTTCAGAAAGAGGAATTTTTGTGTCTAAGTGAGCCGCTTTTTGTTAATAATCTCTTGAGAAGATAGTTATGATTAGGAGGAAATGAATCGATGAGCCAAATTGTTATTATATCAGGAAGTCCAGCAGTACCTTCAAGAACAGACATCACACTAAAATATTTCGAATCATTAGTGAATGAAGCCGGTTTTTCGACTGTCACGTATTCTGTTACAGATTTCGCAGCTGACGATCTTGTAAAAGGTCGGTATGATAGTTCAGATATTGTTAAATTTGCAGATGTGGTTAAACAAGCAGATGCTGTGATTATTGGATCTCCTGTTTATAAAGCTTCTTATACAGGTGTGTTAAAGTCTTTACTTGATTTATTACCTGAAAGTGTTTTGAAAAACAAACCTGTTTTGCCAATGATGGTTGGTGGGAGTACACGTCATTTATTAGCGATTGATTACTCGTTAAAACCGTTAATTGGTATTTTGAAAGGACAGCCGCTCCAAGGTTTATATTTTGTTGATGGTGAAATTGATAAAAACGATACAGCTGTACCAATTAAAGATAAAGAATTGTTAGAACGTATTCAAAGCCAAATTGCTGAATTAGTTGAAGCTATTGAAAAAGGAAAATCGGCAAATTAATCTTGTAGAGAGCATATACATTTAGTACGTCTTGAAAAGCAAGATTTACTAAATGATGCATAAAAAAAGTAAAATTATCGGTATAATATGTCTTTTAGTGAAAGCAGTTATTTTTTTAAGTATTATTCTTAGTAAAGACATAGGACAAATGGGTTGTGTTTGTTATTTGATGGTAGTTGATTTCCTAAATTACAGAGGAATTTTGTATTGAATAAAGAAGAAGGGGGGGTTCTTAGCTTGGAAAAAGATAAACAATCTATTGACATCTTTCAACGCCTTCAAGAAATGTTAGCTTCTATGAGGTATGGATCAATTACGTTAGTGATTCAAGATGGAAAAGTGATTCAAGTGGAGCGTAATGAGAAGGTAAGAATTAAATGATAAAAGTTCAATGCAGCACTGTTCAATATTTTGAGCGGTGCTTTTTTATTTTAGATATTTTATTGGAAGCAAATGGTGCTGTGTAACAAAGCCATAAGAAAAAAGCGAATAACTTATTGGGAAATTGTGGGTATACCCAATCCAAAAAGACAAGTCACTAATATACTAACCTTGAATCTAAGTTGAGGGGAGTTTAATTATATGGCGAACGCTACGAATTCATTGTTTAGCAACATTCTTCAAAATATAAATTCACAAGTAGGAGGGAATCTAAATACATTACAAAATACAGTAAATGATGCACAAAACCAAGCGCAAAATGCAGTAAATAATGTACAAAACGCAGTAGATAATGTACAAAACCAAATACAAAACACTAATGTGCTTGACCTGACGACGATTTCATCGGCACTTAACTCTGTTCTTGCGCAACAACTGAACAATGGAGGTGAAAATGGGGACGATAACCAAAATCAAAATTTACAAGATCAATTAGGAAACCTAGGAAACTTAGGTAATTCTACTTTACTCAGTTTGATGACAATTTCATCATCTCTTGAAACTATTCTTACTCGATTATTAGAGAATAGAGAAAACCAGAACAATAACCAAAACAACAATCAAGACAACAACGAAAATCAAAACCAAGATAACAACGAAAACCAAAATCAAAACCAAGACCAAAACCAAAATCAAAATTACCAAAATCAAAACTATAACCAAAACCAGAATTACCAAAACTATAACCAAAATCAAAACTACAACCAGAACCAACAACAACAACAGCAACAGCAACAAGCAGATATTGCCGAAGCAAGTAATTTAGCTCAAATGGTAGTTTACAGCCAATTGATGTCTCGAATAATGGCTCAAGGAAATAGCTAACGTTAATTTGAAGACTAAAAACAGCCATCCATCAGGTGGCTGTTTCATTTTTATCTAGCGAGAAGTCTCCTTATTTCAAAACCAAATGATGCCAAGCAGATATAATTTAAGTAGAGATAGTGCAAAAAATGTGATTCAATCCTCATACTACTCATATTAATAGAAAGAAGAGTATATAATTTATCAATCTATTAAGTGAGGTGTTGTCTATCGTTATTCGTTATGTAGGAAACGTATTTCTTTTTCTTTTAGCACTATTATTGATGGTTTTCTTTTTTATAGGTCAAGAAATCGTGGATATTAACGCCTTCTTATCCGGTCGCTGGAATTCAGTATTTGTGGTGTTTCTTAGTATTTTCCTTGAAGCTCTTCCTTTTCTATTAATAGGTGTTCTAGCTTCAGCGTTTATTCAATTATTTGTTAGTGAAGAGATGGTTCAAAGATGTATTCCGAAAAATTCGATCAAAGCTCTCTTTTTTGCTATCATTGCAGCACTGGTGACGCCAGTATGCGAATGTGCAATTATTCCTGTAGTAAGGAGGCTTATTCAAAAAGGGATTCCGTTGCATGCAGGAGTGGTCCTTTTAGTGGCGGCTCCAATCTTAAACTTTATTGTATTTGCCTCTACGTATTATGCTTTTCCGAATCATCCTGCCCTGTTTTATGGAAGAATTCTTTTATGTGTGATAACAGCTTTGTTAGTCGGTCTTTTCACTCTAGTATTTTTTAATGGAAAAGTTGAACATGTGATTCATAACTATGGTGAACTATCTCATAGTATAGAAGGAAGTAAAACCTCCTTTTCTGAAAGATGGAGAGAGTTTATTCAGCATTTTTCTCAAGATTTCTTCTCGGTCGTTAAGTATTTTATTATCGGGGCGTTAATCGCAAGTTGCTTGCAAGTATTTTTCAATCGTTCTCTATTAATTGAACTAGGTGAACAATCAATTTTTGGTACAGCTGCAATGATGGGATTTTCTTATTTGCTTTCTCTTTGCTCTGAAGCAGATGCTTTTGTTGCAGCCACATTTGTGAATAGTTTTCGTCCAGAAGCTATGCTAGGTTTTTTAGTATTCGGACCGATGCTGGATCTGAAGAATACGTTTGTGCTATTTGCTTGTTTTAAACCACGCTTTGTTATTATGTTTATCATTGTGGTCACTTGTATTGTGTTTAGCTTATCCTTATTAGCTGGTGTCATCATAGAGGTGGGAGGTTTATAATGGGGAAATATAGTGTTGGATTTCGTAGAAAGTTAGAAGCATTGTTATTACTTGCGAGCGGCTTGATGATTTTTAAGTTATATGTGTCAGGTAATTTAAGTCATATTCTCGCTGATCGAATGCTTCCTTTTTCTATTATTGCGCTCATTTTGTTTAGTGTAATTAGTGTATGTCTATTTCAAAGTGGTAAAACCCATGTTTCAAGCTGTGATTGCTGCGGATATGAAACGTCAAAAAAGAAACGAGTTATATATCCTTACTTGCTTTTTGGTATTCCTCTTTTTTTAGGTTTCATAATGACAGATTTTTCGCTAAGTGAACAAGCATTAGCGAATAAGGGGCTGCAAAATGGTACTTTTTCAACAAAGAAAATGGAAGAAGGTTCATATGATTTAGAAAAAGACGCTATTCAAGTAACGGATGAAAACTATTTCGAAGTTTTTAATAATTTATATACGTTTCTAGATGATATGGAAGGTAAACAAATTTCTTTAGCAGGTTTTGTTTATCGTGAACCGGATTTTCCAAATAATCAAATTGCTATTGCTCGCTTAACGATGACTTGTTGTATTGCAGATGCTAATGTATATGGTTTTATTTTTCGAGGGGATGTTGAAAAATTGAAAACGAATCAATGGTACGAAGTCCAAGGAAAGATAGGAAAAGAAACGTACAAGGGAGAAGTCATCCCAGTCATTCGATTGGATGCATTTAATCAAATCCAACCGCCAAAAGAGCAATATTTATCAGAATATACAAGTATTGAATAATTTTTTACGTAAAAACTTGCAAACAGTAATGATTACGGTTTATTATAATGAGGTGATTTAATCGTAATAATTACGATTTGGATTCCGAAGTGGAGGGAATGAAATGAAACAAAAGAAAATTCCGGTCACTGTACTCAGCGGGTATTTAGGTTCCGGGAAAACAACGTTACTTAATCATATACTTGCGAATTGTGAAAATAAGAAAGTGGCCGTAATCGTAAACGATATGAGTGAGGTCAATATTGACGCAAGTATAGTGAAGCAAGGCGGATTTGTCAGAACTGATGAAACATTAGTGGAAATGCAAAACGGCTGCATTTGCTGCACGCTTCGAGAAGATTTAATTATGGAAGTCGAAAAGCTAGCTCAATTGGGTCATATTGATTACATTGTCATTGAGTCGACGGGAATTAGTGAGCCGATACCAGTTGCTCAAACATTTACATATGTAGATGAAAGCCTTGGCATCGATTTATCAAAATTTTGCCGCCTAGACACAATGGTAACTGTTATCGACGCAAATCGATTTTGGCAGGATTTTGCTTCAGGCGAAACGTTACTCGACCGAAAGCAGGCTGCAAATGATGAGGATGAAAGAGAGGTAGCTGATCTCCTCATTGACCAAATAGAATTTGCCAATGTCCTTGTTTTGAATAAAACGGATTTAGTCGTAAAAAATCGGCTAGCTGAGTTAAAGGCTGTCCTTCAAGCATTAAATCCTGATGCAAATATCATTGAAACCGTTCATTCACAGCTTTCATTGGATCAAGTACTTGACACCCAATTATTTGATTTTGAAACATCAAGCCAAAGTGCTGGATGGATGAAAGAACTGAATGAAGAACATGTTCCTGAAACTGAGGAGTATGGGATTGCATCATTTGTTTTTAGAAGGAAAAAGCCATTTCATCCAGGACGTCTTATGGACTGGATCGAAAATTGGCCAGTTGAAGTGGTCCGTGCTAAAGGATTTCTTTGGCTTGCAACACGAAACAATGTGGCTTCCTTGCTTTCTCAAGCTGGTCCGTCATTAACTTTAGAGAAAGCAGGGGAGTGGATTGCTGCTTATTCAGAAGAAGAACAGCAGCAAGTTCTCAAAGAAGAACCTGAGCTTTTAGAACGCTGGGATGCAATATATGGAGACAGGATGACTGAATTAGTTCTAATTGGGATTGGAATGGATCAAAAGCAAATCACTGATTCATTAGATAGCTGCCTGCTAACGGATGATGAAATGAATCAAGATTGGGCCACTTTTTATGATCCACTGCCAGTTTTTCAAAACTAAGTTAATCACATTGAGGAGGAATTTATCATGAGAGTAAAAATTACGTTAGCATGTACAGAGACGGGAGACCGTAATTACATCACAACTAAAAATAAACGGAACAATCCAGATCGAATTGAATTAAAAAAATATTGCCCGCGATTAAAAAGAGTCACTTTGCATCGAGAAACAAAATAAATGAATATTTTTATGATTTAAATCGTAATCATTACAATTAATGCTAAGGAGGAAAGGAATATGGCTAAAAAATCAAAAGTGGCTAAAGCCATCAAACAACAAAAATTGGTTGAACAATATGCGGAAATTCGCAAAGAATTAAAGGAAAAAGGTGATTTTGCAGCGTTAAATAAATTACCTCGTGATTCTTCACCAACACGATTGCATAATAGGTGTGCGGTAACGGGCAGACCAAGAGGATATTTACGTAAATTCAACATGTCTCGTATCGTTTTTCGTGAGCTTGCACATAAAGGGCAACTACCAGGAGTGAAAAAAGCCAGTTGGTAAGCATACGAAGGTTGACTCAAAAGCAGAGGGTTCAAACCCTTTGTGAGCGAGTCACGATTGTATGCTGAGGAAAATCTGTTCAAATCAGAGAAAGTCAAACTTATACTACCATTCATATACTCGAGGTACAAAAAATGAATGATAAATTAATGGAGTTTTTGTTAAGGGATGAGGTAAGCAAGCTTACTGATGAGAAGATGAGGTAAGCAAGCTTACTGATGAGAA